>JAICKD010000183.1 GCA_025928125.1 Ktedonobacterales bacterium | reverse complement strand
GGCTGAGTCAACTGACTCGGTCGGTGAGGCGAAGGCCGCGTGCTGTGCGCCAGCGCCAGAGATTTCGCCTGACCGCGCACAGCGTCTGGTCGCCCTGGCGGAGCGCCTCAAGGCCATCGCTGACCCGACACGGCTGCGGATGCTTGAGTTGCTCGTGCAGCAGCCTACCGCGCTCTGTGTCTGCGAGATCACCGACGAGTTTACGCTCCACCAGCCGACGATTAGCCATCACCTGCGCCTGTTGCGTGAGGCGGGGCTGATTGCGGGCGAGAAACGCGGCACGTGGTCGTATTACTGGGCAACCGACGAGGGTAAGCGGGTGCTGGCAAGCGTGAAGTCTCTGGCATGAGATGCCACGCCCTTTTTTTGTGGTTTGTACATTGAAGAATGTCGATGAAAGGATCGGGTGAGCATGGCGAACATGACGAATGAGCCGCTGGCGCATTCCACGGCGGCTGAGGGGCCAGTTACTTCTGCTGACGCTGGCGGAGACGCGATCACGGAGCGCGTGCGCGAGCGCTATGCGCAGGCGGCCCAGCGCGTGCAAAGCGGCGATAGCAGCAGTGGTGGCTGCTGCGGTGGCGCGTGTGGCTGTGGCGACCAGAGTGGCGATCCCGTCACCAGCGGACTCTACGATGACGCGCAGGTGGCGGGGCTGCCCGAAGAGGCCGTCATCGCGTCCCTCGGCTGTGGCAATCCGACCGCGCTCATTGATCTGCACGAGGGCGAGACTGTACTCGATCTTGGCTCGGGTGGCGGCATCGATGTGCTGCTTTCGGCCCGGCGTGTTGGCCCGACGGGCTTCGCCTATGGCGTCGATATGACCGACGAGATGCTGGCGCTCGCCCAGGAGAACAAGGCGAAGGCAGGCGTCACCAACGTCGCGTTTCTGCGCGGGCGTATCGAGGCGATTCCTCTGCCAGCGAACGCCGTAGATGTCGTCATCAGCAATTGTGTCATTAATCTCGCTGCGGATAAGTCGCTGGTGCTGGGTGACGCCTTCCGCGTGCTCAGGCCTGGCGGTCGCTTCGCAGTCTCGGATGTCGTCGCGGATGGCCCCGTACCCGAGGAGCTTCGCCGCAACATGGAGGCGTGGGTCGGCTGTCTCGCGGGCGCCCTCAACATCGAGGACTACCAGCGGCTGCTCGCGGAGGCTGGATTCAAAGACATCAGCATCGAGATTACCCGGCGCTATACCGTCGCCGAGGCGGGACTTGATCCCGCGACGCTGCCCGCGGGCTGGGAATCGGGCGATGGCAAGTTGGCCAGCGCATTTGTTCGTGCCACGAAGCCAGTGACCACCCCGGTGACTGCTAAAGTGGCTGAGGCGGGACAGGATGCGGTACCCGTCGCGTTGGTCAGCCGCGCCGACGCGAAACCGACACCGCCGCGTGGCTGCTGCTAGAGAAGGGAGAACTGATGCCACAGGCGCCAGGGTTGCGCCTGTGGCGTACGCAGTGATCGACGAGCGGTTAGTTGAATCAAGCGAAGGAGACTGTTATGCCAGGGGCAAGCACAGAGACCAGTCGGGTGAAGATTCTCAATGCCAACTGGGATCCTGACGGCGCGGAGGGGAACGGCCAGTTCGAAATCCTGATCGTGACTGAGGACGACCAGCGGTATGTCATGCCAGCCAGTCCCGAGTCTATGACTGCGCTCGTAGCACTGGCCCAGGCAGACACGGTTCTGGCGTGGGATCCGCTGAACCGATCACTGATCATCGCAAACATCGTCGGGACAATGCCGTGGACAGTCGATGGCAGTGCGTGAGCACATCACAGCTCGTCTCCTTGTCGTCTATTTGAGCATACCTATCCTAGATGACTGACCGATGTGTCTGGCGCACCAATCCCGACATGTCGGGCATCAGCATGTTTTTGGGCCTTGACCGAACTCCGATGTGCATCTATTATTTCAATTGACATTGCTTCAATCCATGTTGAACTATTATTACGATGTGGGAATCGCTATGGAAATGCTCTCACGGTCTGACATCGAGGCCATGTCCTCGACAGAAGTCGCCCGGTTCCTGCGCCTGCTCGCCGATGAGTCGCGGCAAGCTATTGTGCGGCTCCTCGCACTGTCCGACCAGCGGGCTGGTGAGATTGGGGCATTGATACGCTTGCCTCCAAACGCGGTCTCGTATCATCTGAAGCAGTTGCGAGCGATAGGTCTCCTGCGCGACCGACGCAGTAGCGCCGATGCGCGCGATGTGTATTATCAGCTGGATGTTGGCCGCCTCCACGCCCTGTACTCCGCCGCTGGCGACGCGCTGTATCCCGGTATGGCAGCTCCACTAGACCAGCCTCACGAGCAACGAGACATGCCGCCCAGCCTTTCGCGGCCCTTGCGTGTCCTCTTTCTCTGCACCCATAACAGCGCGCGCTCGCAAATGGCGGAGGCCATTCTCCGCCAGATGGGCGGCGACCGGGTGGAGGCGTTCAGCGCGGGGAGCCTACCCACCGAGGCGCATCCCGAGGCGCTAGCGACGCTGCGGGAGGCCGGGATCGACACGACGGGACTGGACGCGAAATCGATGGACCGGTTCATCGGCGAGCAGTTGGACTACATCATCACCGTCTGTGATCGCGTACGCGATATCTGCCCATCCTTCCCTGGCGACCCCGCGCAAGCGCATTGGAGCATCGCCGACCCAGCAGTGATCGAGGATCCGGAGCGGCGAGCCAAGGCGTTCCACGAGGTCTTGAATGAGTTGCGGGTACGCATCCGCTACCTACTCTTGCTCCCGCACCCTGGGACTGGAGAACGTTTTCACTCGTTGGACTGATGCAGACGCAGAGGAGTAGCTCATCCATGGCCGGTCGGACCTCCCAGATGGCAGAAGAGACGCCGCAACCACAGCGACAAGAAGGGCTTGGCCGCTCAACGCTCTCACAACAGCCTCCACCTTCGATTTTCCCATTGCTTCCAGCCTGCGTTGCCGAAGGCATCGGCACGTTTGGGCTGGTGTTCGCGGGGTGCGGCGCCATCATGGTGGATACCATCTCGGATGGCCAAGTGACCCATGTTGGCGTTGGCCTAGTCTTTGGGTTGGTGATCGCGGCGATGGTCTACGCGACCGGGCATCTCAGCGGAGCCCACCTGAATCCCGCCGTCACCCTTGGTTTCGTCCTGGCGCGCCACTTCCCCCTCCAGCGCATGGCTGCCTACTGGCTGGCACAATGCCTCGGCGCCCTTGCGGCTGCTTTGTGTTTGCGCCTGCTGCTCGGGAACGTGGCGCATCTCGGCGCAACCGTGCCGTCGGGATCGGTCTGGCAGTCCTTTGGTTTAGAAGCGCTGCTCACGTTCTTCCTGATGTTCGTCATTATGGCGGTCGCCACTGATACTCGTGCGGTGGGGCAGGCAGCGGCCCTGGCCATTGGGGCAACCGTGGGGCTAGAGGCGCTCTTTGCTGGACCGATTAGCGGCGCCTCGATGAACCCCGCACGCTCGCTCGGGCCAACTGCCATAGGCGAAGTCTGGACCGCTCTGTGGATCTATCTCATCGCACCACCCATCGGGGCAGTGCTTGCGGCGCTCTGCTATCGCTGGCTGCGCCTGACTAGCTTGTCACCGTCACCATCGCACCCATGAACTGCCAGGAGTCAGCACTTCTGTACTCGAAAGGGGCTTGACATGAGCAACGCCAGTAGTTCGGAGGCGATGCGCGTCCTGTTCCTCTGCACGCACAACTCGTCGCGGTCGCAGATGGCCGAAGGGCTGCTACGGGCGCGCGGCGGGGAGCGCTATACGGTGTTCAGCGCGGGAACCCATCCGCGAAGTGTGCATCCGTTCGCGATTCAGGTGATGCGCGAGATTGGCATCGACATCAGCGAGGCGGCGGGCTACCGGGCGAAGTCACTCGATGAGCTCATCGGTCAGCCGCCGATGGACCTCGTGGTGACGGTCTGCGACGAGGCCGCTGAAGAGTGTCCCTACTTCCCCGGCGCGCGTCGGCAGGAGCATTGGGGCTTCCCCGACCCCAGCGCCGCGACGGGAACCGAGGCCGAGCGGCTGGCGGCCTTCCGTTCGGTGCGAGATGGGATTGCAAAACGTATCACGACATTTGTCGCGCAGACCGCACGCTAAAAGTAACTCACTCGACCGACGACATGCCCGCACCAAGCACAAACTTATTGTATCCGTAGGGCTGGCCTGCACGAACCGCAAATCCGCGCCAGGGAGGGCGAAGGGCTAAGATGTGGGCTTGACGCAGAGCCAATTGTTTACGATGATGCCTGGATAGCAGCGGAATGCGTCGCAAGGTGGCCGATTCCTATACAGGTAACGCCAATGTGGCGGTGTCATAGTACCGCGTACCGTGATGAAGGATCTCGTTCATGGTCGCACTTCGTCGTCCGACGCCTGTGGATTCCCGGCGTCGGACCAGGCGTGCCAGGCTGATCTGGATCGCCGAATTATGCCTCATCCCGCTCTCGAATGATCTCGTGGCGCTCATCACCTGGCGCACGGGCCTTGATCTCTATCCCGTCCTCGCGGCTGTCCTCTACGCCTACATTGGCATCAGGCATCTGCGCATCCTGCCCTTCGGGTTTATCTGGAGCCGTCGCGGTCTCGCCATCGGAGCGATAGCGGGGCTTGCGCTGGCCGCGCCTCCGGTGATCTTCTTCCTACACCCACTCGGCGTGGGCGCTGTCAGTTATGGGCCGATTGCCCACATGTCGCTGAACGGGTTGCTGCGCTATCTGGTGATCGACCTGCTGTTTCTCACGGCGCTCATTGAAGAACTGGTCTTTCGCCATTGGCTCTTTTTCGAGATGAAGTCGCCGACGAAGACCATTCTCTTCAATGCGGCTATCTTTACCGTCTGGCATGGGGTGGCGGCGTTCATCGCCGTCGCGGCCACCCAATATGGGAAGAGCGCCGGGCTGCTGTTGCTCTCCTATGGAGGAGCGCTGGCGGCGGTGTTCGTGGGCGGTGTTGTCTTTGCCCTGGTTCGCCGCATGACGGGCAGCTTTGTCTACTCCGTGCTCGCGCACTGGCTCTGCGATGCCTCGTTCGTCATCGTCATCTGGGCGACGGCGCACGTTGGGCAGTGAGACACTAAATCTATGCGCAGGTACTCTGTAGTGACCACACGGACGACTGGGCGAACTGAGCAGGCTCGCCCATCGCAGACAGCTGGTGAATCTGGATCATGGCTGGAACGCTACAGGTCGTCTAACTGGACGGTTCCGTCACCTCCGCATTGCGGCGGACGATCTCCACCACTTCGAGGCGAGTAGACGGCGCGCCGGAAGCGGGGTCCATCGCCTGTGCATTGCGAGCCATAGCCTCCACCACCTCGCGCCTCGGCCCCGTGGGACTAAACTGCACCAGTTCGCAGTCTTCGAGAGCCTCCGGCACATGCCCAGGTGGCATATAGAACGCCTGACCCGCCTCGATGATCTCCTCGTGTGAGGCATAACGGACGACAATCTTGCCTGTGAAGAGAACGCCCCAGTGGGGGCATTGACAGCGGTCCTCCGGCAAGCCCTTGAGCAGCGGCGCCAGATTGTGGGGTGGGAACTTGGCGAAGTCGATGGTCAGGTCGCCCCAATCGGCGGCGCCTTCTAGCCCCATATTCGCCTCATTGCTCGAAACAGCAGGCATCACCGTCTCCTCTCAATGAATGTCGATTGCCGAGAGGTGGTTCTCCGCTTGAAGGAGAACGACAAGAGCCCTCTCAGCTGGTATTGGCTAGGGTATACTGTGGGGAATCGCCGCACCAGTTCATAAAGTGAACTGGATGATAGGGCGCATGTCACGGCAAAATGAGCAGGGTGGGCCGAGGAGGTTATCACATGTCAAAGTATGGACAATACTGCCCGGTCGCGAAGTCACTGGAGATCCTTGGGGACCGCTGGACGCTGCTCATCATCCGTGATTTGCTCTACGGTACGCGCCATTTCAATGACCTCGAACGCGGTCTGCCGGGCATCTCGCGGGCGCTGCTCGCGGGTCGACTCCGGCAGTTGCAACGCGCGGGGCTGGTCGACAAGCAAGTCACTGCCGCTGGTCGCTCGACAACGGACTACCGCCTGACGCACGCGGGCCGTGAGCTATTCCCGGTGATCAGTTCCCTGCGCGCATGGGGCGAAACCTGGGCATTTGGCGACCCTACGCCCGATGAACTCGATCCCGTGCTGCTGATGTGGTGGATGCGCAACCGCACCGAGGTGGATCGACTACCGGATCAGCGAGTCGTGGCGCAGTTTGACTTTCATGGCGCGGCCACGGTCTCATTCTGGCTGATTTTGACAAAGAACGATGTCACGCTCTGCCTCACCGATCCGGGCTACGAGATCAACCTGCTCATCACGGCGGATTTGGCAGCGTTTTACAAGCTCTGGGGTGGCCGCATCAGCTATCAAGACGCTCTCGCTACAGATGTCGTGTGCGTGGAAGGCATACCGAAGCTGACACGGGCGTTCCCCCAATGGTTCGGCTGGGCCGATGCCATGCCCGCGAAGCGTGAAACACCCGCGTTAGAAACGGCCTGAAAAGCGTCACCCGGATGACTGCGTCAGCTTGAGCGCCTTCCAGACAGCGGGATCTTCGAGCGAGGGCGCCAGCAGGTCGGCGTCGAGCCG
>JAICKD010000298.1 GCA_025928125.1 Ktedonobacterales bacterium | reverse complement strand
TTTTCGCTTCGTGGGCAATGCGCCGCTCTGGCAGGTCAACACCTGCTACTCCTACGCCTGCCTCAAAGTGATTGGCTCGCGGCAGGTGATGGAGGCGGCAGTCGAGCTACTGCAGAGTGTCGTTGTCAGCGAGGCGCCAGTGCCAGCCACGGCGCCCGATGCGCGCTAATCCACTGATGGGTTGGCAGGCTCAACAGCCGAAGATGGGAGAGATCATGGGAGCGCGCAACGCACTGCTCGCGCGTGGGCGTCGTCAGGCGCTCGTCTGCCTGCTTGCGCTGAGCTTCGCTGCGCTGCTGGCTGCCTGCGCTACCGCTGCGCCCAGCGTGACCGACGCGACCACCCCAGCGGCCACGAGTACGATCACCCCACCCGAGACGGCAACACCCGGCGGCCCTCCCACGCCCACCGTCACTGCGCTACCAGGCGCGGGCAATCTGGCAGGCGCGACCGACATTTGCACCTCGCCGATCAGCGTCGCGACCACACTGCCAGCGGAGATTCCAGCCTATAATGGGCAGCTACGCTTGGCCCAGACCAACAACGGCGATGCGGAGTTTGGCTATTGCACGGGCGATAGCGTGGACACCATCACGTCGTTCTACACGGCGCAGTTGCCTGGCAAGGGCTGGCAAAACATCCAGACCTTCACCAACAACGCCACGCGCAATATCATCGCGACGCGCGGCAATGAAAACCTGACGATTACCGTCTCGCCCGATGTCGTGCAGACTGGCTCAGCCGACCTGCTCATCATCCTCACCAACCAATAGGGCTGGCGCGCCTTTCACCCCTGACCTCGCTCCCACAGGGCGAGGGGAACCTCCGGAAAGCCCTTCTCCCGCCGCAGCGGGGGAGGGGTTGGGGAGATGGTTCGCCGCGCGCCAACGACCGCGCTAGATTGCGGTATGTGGGAGCCTCATCTCAATCGTAATGCTTCACTCGCGCCCAGTTGAATGGCGCCTTCGGCTGCCGCAAGATCAGGATAGGCGCATGATTCTCGAAATCCACACAGGCAGCGCAAGACGTCGTGGCGGCCAGCGTCACCGAACTGTACCCCTGTGCAGCGGCTTGAGGGGAGACATTGATCGTGATGATGACCTGGCCAGTACACCCTCCTGGCCCCCAGAGATAGAATGAGTTGTGTCCGCTGATCGGTGTGGGCAGATGATAGCGTCCACCGAATTGCTCAAGGGCGCCCGCCTCGCCGTAATTGTCGGCATAGATGCAGGCGACCCGCTGTTCATCGGGTGGCAGGCCGTGATACACCCTGGCAATCAACGCGACCTGTTGCTCCCAGCCAAAGCGATCCGCCAAGGACTGCGGCAGGCCGTAGACATCGCCTGACTCCTGCTGCGCTCCGGAGCTGCCGCTGGGGCTATACACATGCGCATACATGGCTGGTGGCAGCACTGGCAGCACTGCGGGGGCTAGCAGCGCGCCGCTGACGGCCAGGGCCACAGGATAGACGGTCACCCACCTGCGCCAGCGCACCCGCCACTGTCCGACCACCATCGCCCCACCGGCAAACAATGGCGGGTAGGCTGGCGCCAGGAAGTAGGATTTCCCCTGAATCACAATGAAGAGGACGAAAAGGATGAGATACGCCCACCCGAAGACCCGATAGCGTGCGCCACGTTTGGAGAAGAAGTACCACAGCCCTGCTCCCCACAAGAGTACAGCGGTCGGGTTCATGACCAGTATCTGGTTGACCACGAAATCAAGCGGCGAACCACCGGAGCTATGATTCTGGGAGTAGCCCGCCCAATACTGCACCGAAGCCCAGCCATTGGCGGCATTCCAGAGCAGGAAGGGCAGGACAAGGGCGAAGGCGATCAGGCCACCAAACACCGTCCAGCGGGTGAAGAGCAAGCGGCGTTGCGGGGTCAGCAGCAAGCCGACGACCAGGGCGAACCCCCAGAAGAGAATGGTCTCTTTCGTCAACAATCCGAGGCCCGCTACGAGGCCGAACAGTAGCCAGCGCTGGGGGCGTTCATCACGCAGCAGGACGATGAGGATCGTGGCGGCCAGCGCCCACCAGAAAGTATCGAAGACATCATAGGTGTAGGTTGAGCCACCTGCGAGCAGGACGAGCGCGGTCGCCGATCCCAGGGCAGCGAGTCCCTGGACCCACCCCGCGCCGCCGAGGAGCCGAGCCATCAGCCCGGTCAGGATGATCGTCCCAGCGCAGACCAGCGCGGAGATCACGTGGATAGCCCAGAGCGCGTTGCCGGTGAGGAAGCGGGGAATCAGCGTGATCCAGGGAACCAGCGGCGGCACATCCACATAGCCGAAGGCGGGATGCTGACTCATGGCCATGACATAGAGTTCATCGCGGAAATAGCCATAGTTGTTCCCAACCAGGACATGCGCCAGGAACGAGACGCCGGCGATAATCAGCACAGCCGGGGCGAGGTTGGCGCGGCGGTAGACGTTCGCGATGCTGACACGCAGCGATGCAGCAGCGGGCAAGGAGTCCCCGTATGACGATTTGGAATCGCCGCTTAGCATGAGTTTCATGAGCGCCCATCTTTTCGAGAAACGACCATCAAACGACTGTTCGACGCGGGAGCAGATGCTGTTTCTCGCCCGTCACACTGTCGCTTTGCGCAGCAGCGCATACGAGGCGAGGGCGAAGAACGCAATCGGCAGTAACAGCCAGACACCGAGTGTGGCTGCGGTCTGCGACGCGAGCCAGCCGAAGATGGCGTCCCGCCAGCTCCAATAACTGCTCATCAGCAAAAAGGCGCTGAGGAGCAGAAATGCGGCGCCGCCGAGGATGTACTCTCCTATTCGGCCAAAGCGGTGGTAGATGCTGCCCAGCAGCAGTCCCAGCAGGTACATGAACAGCAGGAGGACGAAGGAGACCCAGAACTGCCCCAGAGGCAAGCCACCATGCAGATAGTTTGGGTCTGATTGAGCGCAGGACATATCGTGATAGTACGACCAGCAGAACTGCCGCAGGGGCGAGCCATCACTGAAAAAGGGGAGGTGGAAGAAGTGGAGACCAACACCCCAGTTCTTGATCACGTTGGCCTCGATGAACGAAAGTAGCCCCAGCAGGATCGCCCAGGCGGCGCTGGCGGCGACCCCCATTGCCAGTGTACCCAGGAGGTAATCTCTCCGGCGCGTGCTGAAGCCAACGGCAAACGGAAACGCTTGAATGACGGCGCCGATACCTACCAGCAGCATCACGAAGTAGAAGGTGGCCAGGGCGCCAGTATAGAACGGTGTCGCGTCCCCAAAGAGCACGACAATCAACAGGGCAATCAACCAGACAATGGCAAAGCCGACGCCCAAAACGCCCCAGGGGATCACGAACCAGGTCACCCGATCCCTGGCTTGCATGGCAATGACGTTTGCGATGCGGTTCATCGAACCTCCACTGCCTTTCTTTCGGATTGTTCACCGGTTAGATGGACAATCAGCTGCTGCAATGAGACCGGGACGAGTTCCAGGCCTAGCGCTTCAGCTTGCCGGTGGTCGCTCGCGGCCCCATTTCCCATGACAGTGGCCGACACCAGACTGCCGAACGGCTCACGAGCAAGCGTTTCCTTGCCCGCTGTATACATGTCGACCTTTGCCGCTGGGCCGACGACGGCAAACGCTCGCCCACGCAGCGCTTCGGCCTCCTCGTCGAGAATCAGTTTGCCCTGATCAATGACGAGGATATGTTCCAACAACCGGCTTACCTCGTCGATCAGATGCGTTGACACGATGACTGTGCGCGGATGCTCCGCGTAATCTTCAAGCAGCCGGTTATAAAACAGGCTCCTGGCGACAGCGTCCAGGCCCAGGTACGGTTCATCGAAGATGGTCAGCGGCGCGCGGCTGGCGAGGCCAACGATGGCGCCGACTGCGGAGAGCATGCCTCTGGAGAGCGCCTTCATCTGTCGGTTCAGCGGCAAGCGGAAATCTTCGATCAAGGCGAAGGCATACTCCCGGTCCCACTGGGGGAAGAACAACGCGACCTGCTGCAACACGTCGATTACGCGATACCTGTCAGGGTATTTCTGGCTGTCCTTGACGAAGCAGATCTGGCTCAGCACGCGGCTGTTTTCATAGGGCGCTTCTCCAAACACCTTCACGTCGCCGCTGAAGCCGAAAAGCTGCGCTGTGATGATCTGCATGATGGTCGTTTTGCCCGCGCCATTGCGCCCCAGCAGCCCATAGATTTTCTCGGCTTCGATGGAGAAGCTCACCTGGTTGACCGCAGTGAGATGGCCATACGATTTGGTCAGCTGCCTGACGTCGACTACCGTGTTCATGGCACTTTGACCCCTCTTTGAACCATCTCCGCCAACTGCTCAGTCGTGATGCCCAGCTTTTCGGCCTCCTGGAGCATCGTCATGACGTAGCGCTCGAAGAACTGTTCGCGGCGCTTCTCAAGCAGCCGGGCGCGCGCGCCCGACGCCACATACATACCAAGCCCACGCTTTTTGTACAGAATGCCCTGATCTACCAGCAGATTGATCCCTTTAGCCGCTGTGGCCGGGTTGATCTGGTAGAGCGCGGCAAATTGATTAGTCGAAGGCGCCTGATCCTCTTCCGCCAGCCGACCAGCGAGGATATCCCCTTCAATCCGCTCGGCTATCTGTACAAAGATCGGGCGCGTATCGTCAATGAAGTATTCCATCGCCTCTTCACTTACATGGTTAGCTACTCATGTAGTGAACTATAGCGCTTAATCTTGCCATTGTCAAGGGAAGCGCCGGAGACGACATCCCGTTGGCGCTGCGTGCCGCTAGCATTCCCATGAATGGCTCAAGGATGTGCGGAATAGTCCCGCAATCAGTCGGCGCCCAGCGCGACCTGCTCGGCAGGCTCAGCGGCGGTGGGCGCAGCGGGAGTTGGCGCGGCGGTTGGCTGTGCGAGCAGCGTCAGCAGCAGCAGCCCCATCACGATGTAGCCTGCGCCCTGGGCATTGAGCAGTGTGATGGTTCCCAGGCGCGGACCCAGCCAGCCAGCCAGTATGACGCCGACGCCGAGAAAGAGCGCCGAGCAGGCGCCGAGCGCGCCGAAGACCCGCCCCAGATAGCGCTCCGGCGCCGCCCGCTGGATCAGCGATTGCAGGCCACTGATGAGCGCGACACCTGGCGCGCCCACGATGACGAAGAGCGCCAGCAGCAGGCTGATCAGCGAGAAGCGCGACGCCCATGCGACGTTCGCCAGCATCGGCGCGAGCGCCGGGAAGTAGTTGGGCGCATTGAAGATCGCCAGGTCTATCAGGCCGAA
>JAICKD010000362.1 GCA_025928125.1 Ktedonobacterales bacterium | reverse complement strand
TCCGCGCTGGTGGGCTGGCGGCGCTGCGGGAGCTGGGCGAGCCACGAGATGTGCTGCGTGAGACCAAAGAGAGGATGTTCGCCGCGTGATGATGGGGAGAGACCTCTCCCGGCCTTCGGCCACCCTCCCCTAGAAGGGGAGGGATCAGGTGACCAGAGCGGCGATCAGGCACGGTTGCACTCCCCTCTCCTCGTAGGAGAGGGGCCGAGGGTGAGGTCCGGGGAGGGACACATGATCGAGACCGAAGCCACGGAGACCACAGGCGATGGCGCGCGCCCGCTACCTGATGGTTGGCGCTGGGTGTGTTTGGACGATGTGTGCTTGGCCCAAAGCGGTGGCACACCATCGCGTGGCCACAAGGGTTATTTCGGCGGCGGCATACCGTGGGCAAAGATCGAGGACCTTACTCATGCTGGTATATACATCGATACGACAGCGGAATCACTAACAGATGCTGGCATACGAGCGTCATCAGCTAGAATTTTTCCGCCGGGTACCGTTCTGTTTGCGATGTATGGTGCCTCGATCGGCACCACATCGATCGCACGAGTTGCCATGGCCAGTAATCAAGCTATAATCGGTTGTCAATGCTCATCTCAATTGATTCCTGAGTTCTTATGGTACTGGCTTACACTTATCAAACGAAACCTGGTGGCGCTTGGATCTGGTGGAGCGCAGCCCAATCTTAATGCAGCGATTGTGAAGCGGGTCAACATTCCCCTTCCCCCGCTCCCCGAGCAGCGGCGCATCGCGGCGGTCCTGCGCGAGCGGCTGGCGGCGGTGGAGCAGGCGCGAGCAGCGGCAGCGGCGCAACTGGCGGCGGCCCAGGCGCTCCCCGCGGCGTATCTGCGCACCGTCTTCGAGAGCGACGAGGCGCAGGCATGGCCGAGGGTGCGGCTGGGGGACACGGCGAAGGTTCAGTCGGGATACGCGTTCAAGAGCGAATGGTTTGTGGACGACGGTATTAGATTGTTACGAAATGCCAACATATTTCAGGACTATATTTCCTGGGAGGACCAGGTATGTTTGCCGTATGAACGTCGGGGCGAGTTTTCTGCCTTCGAGCTCTGTGATGGCGATATCGTGCTTTCTTTGGATCGCCCGCTTGTAAGTAATGGCCTCAAGATTGCCCGAATATCACAGCAGGACTTGCCGTGCCTGCTTTTGCAGCGGGTAGCCCGTTTCCAAATTCATGATGATCTAGACGTAGACTTTCTGTACACCTTCTTGCATACAGACGCTTTTATCACCGCAATTACCCAGCATGATCAGAGCCTGGGCGTTCCGCACGTCTCGCCCAAGCAGGTAGAAACAATACTCATCCCTTATCCGCCTGTCGCAGAACAGCGGCGGATTGCTGCGGATCTGCATGATCGGCTGGTAGAGGTTGAGCGCGTATCCATGAATCTACAGGAGCAACTTGAGGAAATCGTTGCCCTGCCCCAGGCGCTACTGCGGCAGGCATTCGCAGGAGAACTGTAACCATGAGCATGATGAGGAGCGACACGCCGACAATCTGGAGCATCCACGATGGCTCGACCGGCGGGGCGCGGGATCTGTTTCAACTGCACGACTATATTGCCCTCGGCTGGCCCATTACGGGGCCTCTTGACCTGTTGCCCAATGACCAGGACGCCTTCAAAGCGAAGGTCATCGAGACAGGCGCGGCGGATGCTGCGAGCGCGCCGCAGATCGCGGGCCAACTGCGCCACTTCGTCTATGATGTCCGCATCGGCGATATCGTCGTCTATCGTCCCGCACCGCTGAAGGACATGACACCGCTCATCCTCATCGGCCGCGTGACCGGACCATACCTCCATAATCCCTACGTCCATCCCCATTACAGTAACGTGCGAAAAGTCGAGTGGCTGCGCTCGGTTCCAGTCTCCTCTTTCTCCAAAGACGCGCTGGCGGAACAAAGCGCGGCGATGACCCTCTCAAAGATTGACACCCACGCCCAGGAGTATCTGGCCGCGCTCGATGGAGTCTTATAGATGGCAGGAAGCTTGAACGGCAACAATCTCAGCAATGGCAAAGCCTACACCACGCAGCAATCGCTCAACAGCGCCATCTGGGGCGTCTGCGACATCCTGCGGCGCTCCAATTGCGCGGGCGCGCTGCAATACGTCCCCGAACTGACCTGGCTGCTCTTCCTGCGCATCCTCGACGAACGCGAGCAACAAGACGCCGACCGCGCCAAGGCAGTGGATAGGGAGTGGGAGTTCACGCCCTCCCTGGTCGCTCCGTATCGCTGGCGTGACTGGGCAGCTCCCTGGGGTCCCAAGCGCGTCGAGCTGCAGAATCGCGAACGCGGCGCCTTCTTCGGCTTCGTCAATGGCGAGCTGCTACCCTGGTTGCGTGGCCTGAGCGACCGCCCCAACGCCACCCCGCGCCAGCGCGTCATCGGGCAGATCCTCTCCGGCGTCGAGCGCGTGCGAGTCGATACCGAGCGCAACTTCCTCGATGTGCTCGACCGCGTGGACGCCATCCGCCTCGACAGTGTCGACCAGCAGCACATCTTCCCGCTCTCGCAGGTGTACGAGGGGCTGCTGCTACGCATGGGCGAGAAGGGCAATGACGGCGGCCAGTTCTTCACCCCGCGTGAGGTCATCCGCGCCATGGTGCGCGCTGTCAATCCGCGACTGGGCGAGACCGTCTACGATCCCTGCTGCGGGACGGGCGGCTTCCTCGCCCAGAGCTACGAACACCTCTGGGAGGCGCACCGGGACGCCGCCGGGGATGAGCGACTGACGCCGGACCAGTTAACGGCGCTTCGCCAGCGGATGTTCTATGGTCGCGAGAAAGAGAACCTCATTTATCCCATTGCCCTCGCCAATCTCGTACTGCACGGCATCGACGAGCCGCACATCTGGCACGGCAACTCGCTGACTGGCGGCGAAACCTATGGCGGGCTCTTCGATGGCGCGCCCGAACTCTTCGATGTCGTACTGACCAATCCGCCCTTTGGCGGCAAAGAGGGCGCCGATGCGCAGACCCGCTTCGCCTATCGGACGGGCGCGACGCAGGTGCTCTTCCTGCAGCACGTCATCGCCTCGCTGCGCCCGGGCGGACGGGCAGGCATCGTACTGGATGAAGGTGTCCTCTTCCGCACCAACGAGACCGCCTTCGTCCAGACCAAGCGCAAGCTGCTGGATGACTGCGACCTCTGGTGCATTGTCAGCCTGCCCACGGGCGTCTTCACGGCGGCAGGCGCAGGCGTCAAGACCAACCTGCTCTTCTTCACCAAAGGCCAGCCGACCGAGCGCGTCTGGTACTACGACCTCTCCGACATCAAAGTGGGCAAGAAGTCGCCCCTGACGCTGGCGCACTTCGAGGAGTTCTTCCGCCTCCTGCCCGAGCAAGCCGAGAGCGAGCATAGCTGGACCGTGACCCGCGAGCAGATCGAGGCGAAACACTTCGACTTGAAGGCGGTCAATCCGAACGCCCGCCGCGAACAGGATACCCGTACCCCAGAGGAGTTGCTCGACCTGATCGAGGCGAAGGGGCGTGAGGTGGCCGAGGCGCTATCGGCGCTACGCCGGCATAGTTAGCGCTTGGGTGCTGCTGGCGCGTTGGCGTTGATCATCGAAGTGTAGTGTACCCTGCTGGCTGACCACGTCAACCGGCTGCTATTCTCCGCGCTTGTGGACACCATCGATTCAGGTAGCGCCTCTACAGCGGAAGAACCAGCAACAATATTCTTGCGATTTCTGCGCTCCCATAGCCGTTTTCATTCGTTCTAATCGTAGGCAGATGCTTCACCAGTGTGTGCCGCAGGGAGAGATGATGAATGAATCGGAACCACTTCTGGTAGCGCGGGCCACGCAGCGCGATCGGGAAGCCTTCGCCCAATTATACAATCTATACTTTGACCGAATTTATCGCTTTGTGCGGTTGAAGGTGAACAATCAGGCCGACGCCGAAGATCTGACGTCCAGAGTGTTTTTGAACGCCTGGCGCTCGATCGATCGCTTCTCACCCAAGCATGATTCATCTTTTGTCGCTTGGCTTTTTCGCTTAGCTCACAATGCGCTAATAGATAGCTACCGGCGAGAATACGACGTCGTATCGCTTGATGCTTCGGCGGCGTTTCAGCTGAGTGGATCATCGGCGCCGCCCGAAGATGACCTGGAAAAGCGACTGACCGTCATGACATTGCAACAGGCGCTCAGCGCGCTAACCGGTGACCAGCGAGAAGTGGTTCTTCTGCGTTTTATCGGGGGGCTTTCCGCACGTGAAGTGGGAGATATCATGGGTAAGCAGGAGGGTACGGTACGAGGAATACAGTTCCGCGCGCTTGAAGCGCTGCGCAGAGCTTTGGGATTTGCACGTGAAGGGGATATTCTTGACTGACAGAAAAGGGCTTTAGCCCGCCGCAAGCCGCTGGGTCTTGACCCAGGCGGTGAGGCGCTTCCTGGGCTTTAGCCCGTGTCTCCTAGTCCATTGCCGTTTCTGCCTGCTTGTGTGAGAATAGGCGCGTAGGCACGTTGCACCTCACCAACTAAATAGTGTTTGCGGGTTCCACGGTCAATCGTTCCCGTGGGTAAAAGCACTAACGTACTTTGGACGTGG
>JAICKD010000517.1 GCA_025928125.1 Ktedonobacterales bacterium | reverse complement strand
GGTCACACGCGCCTGGCCGTCCTATGATCTGGCGCTTGCGCAGACCCCCCAGGCGTTCGATGCGCGCCGACTGCTGGCGGCCTATGACGCTGCCCGCACTGATGGCTTCGAGGGCAGCGATACGGCGGCCTCGTTCGAGCGCGCGGGTGGGCAGGTGCGCGTGGTATTCGCCTCTTCCAACAACCTCAAAATCACCACGCCTGACGACCTCGTACGCGCCGAAGCGCTGCTGGCGGAGCAGGCGGAATAGGGTTACCATCGCACCCCTTCGCGGCCCAACGTCGTATGCGTCTCCATATGCCACACTACCCTGGCCCATCATGCGCAATAGGGTGTTTGCCATAGACGACGGTACGGTGTTCACCGGATGCGCTTGCCTGGCCTGCCGTATATACTTGGTACAATGACGAACGGACGGCATTGTTATTGGCGCCTGTACGCTGGCGGGAAAGGGCGGATTCCTCGTGCATATACAGTGGCGAGTGAGACCCGTTTGGTTGTCAGCGCGCAGGGCTGGTTGCGTGGTGTTCGTGCTGCTCATCGTGGCGCTGGGCTGCGTGGCGTGCGAGGCGCCCACACCTTCGGCGTTGATGCCAGCGTCGTCGGTGAGCCTGCATGCGCCGCAACGCCTGCCCGCGAGCGCGTGGGAGCAGGTGGCGCTTCCAGCGGCGGCTGCCGACATGCGCGGGTTCGCCGCCTCGCCAACCAATGCCGCGCTACTCTTTGCGTGTAGCGCGCAGCCAATGGCATACTGGCGCTCCACCGACGCGGGCGCCCACTGGACGCGCTATCCCCTCACGCTCGGCCCGCAAGATCAATGCGGCTTCTCCATCGCGCCCGATGATCCACAGCGCGTCACACTTCAGATCCAGCGATCAGCGCAGGATGGGCCGTGGTGCGCGAGCGATCTCTTCTACCTCAGCGACGATGGCGGCGTAATGTGGCGGAAACTCCCGGCGCACGTCTCGATTGCGCCCACAAACGTCGATTTAGGCTGGTGCGAACTCCATGTGACACGACGCCATCTCTATGTGCTCTATAGCTATGAGCCATCCGGGCAAGCGCCGCAGGCAAGCATCCTCGAACGTAGCGACGATGACGGGGCCAGTTGGGTACGGGCTGATCGCGGGCTGGGCGGTGAGACCCTTTTCTTCATGCCCGCCGTCGGCCCAGGCGAAACGCTGGCGATGACCGTGGTGCATTACCCCGACACAACCGATACGGGACTCTGGACCTCGACCGATGCGGGCGCCACCTGGCGCCAGACGAGCACCTTGCCCGATGGCGTGGATACGTTCTTGTGGACGCTGCCGCCGCGTGGGAATATGTGGCCGACCGCGAATCAGCCATTCTACGCGCTCGAATATGAGCAGCTTCCCTCGGATCTCTACCGCGAACGTGTGGTAATGAGCGCCGATGGGCATTCCTGGACGCTCTTGCCGCTGCTGCCGGTCGCTGGCGCCAGCGAGTCGCGGGCGGGCATCCTCCAGGCGCTCGACGTGCTGCCAGATGGTCGGCTGGCGGTCTGGGGAGCTGACCCACAGACAGGGCTGCCACCGGAGAATGATTCATTATCCGCGCCAGTGTCGAAGTTCTGGCTCTGGCTCTGGGATCCTGTCGCCCAGACATGGCAGGCGATGCCGTCGCTGGAGGTAACCTCCTATGAGGGTTGCGGGCTGTGCTGGCAGGGGCAGGCAGCGGCCAGCCTAGATGGCGCGACGTATCTCTACGTCTTGCGCTTCTGGGAGGGCGTTACAGAGGGTACGCCGCCAGGATTGTTTCGCATTCGGCTGGCGGATGCATAAAGGCAACTAAGTGGCGATGGAGGTCTCGGTGGAGGTTAGAGGCTGGCCGCCTGCGCCAGATCGGGTAGGAACGCCAGCGCCAGCAGGATCACCAACAAAATAAGGATCGCCAGCAATATCCGGCGTCCATGGACCTTCAGCGCCCGCGCGCGCCGGTCTGTCGATGAAGATGGCGAGGGAAATGCGGCGGCGAAGATTTGTGGCATGTCTTGCTCCCAGGAATGAACCGAGACAGGCTCAATAGCGGCCAGGAACCGCGAACAACGCGCTACACGTGAAGCGTCGCTGGAACTGCGCGACGGGAAGACCTGCGCACAAGTATACTCGCCGCTTCACTGCTGTCAAACGATAGGGGTGTAATGTACTGCTGTGACGAACATCGGCTATACTGCTGAGGAGAGAGCAAGAGCCGTTTTCGAGCAGTGATGGGAAGAGCCATGACAAGCCAATCGCCCGCGCGCGAATCCTCAGATACGCCAGAGACTATGACGCTGACTGCGGCGCGCGACGCCATCCGCAGCGGTGCGCTGACCAGCGAGGAGCTGGTGACCGCCTGCCTGCGACGCATCGCCGAGACCGAACCGGCGCTCCACGCCTGCGTCACTGTGATGGCCGACGCCGCGCTCGCCCAGGCGCGTGAGGCCGATGCCGCCATCCAGGCGAAGGCGCGAGTTGGCCCGCTGCACGGCTTGCCCATCGCCCTCAAAGATCTGGTCGAGACCCGTGGCGTCCTCACCACCGCAGGCTCGCGCGTGCTGGACGACTGGATACCCGACCGAGACGCCGCCGTCGTCACCCGGCTCGCGCAGGCGGGCGCGATTGCCCTCTGCAAGACGAACACGCATGAGTTCGCGTTCGGCACCTACACCCCGCCGACGCGCAACCCCTGGAACACAGCGCGCATACCTGGCGGCAGCAGCGGCGGCTCGGCGGCGGCGCTGGCGGTGGGTGACTGTCCCGGCGCGCTCGGCACTGATACCGGTGGCTCCATCCGCATCCCCGCCGCGTGTTGTGGCGTCACCGGCCTCAAACCGACCTATGGCCTCGTCAGCCGGACGGGCATTGTACCGCTCAGCTGGTCGCTCGATGTCGTCGGGCCGATGGCGCGCACGGTGGCGGACTGCGCGCTGCTGCTGGATGCGCTGGCGGGCTACGATCCCACCGATCCCGATAGCATAGATGTGCCGCTGCTCAACTATACCGCCGCGCTCAGCGACGCGCGTGCGCCCGAAGTCGCCGTCCGTGGCGCGCGCATCGGCGTCCCCACGAGTTATTTCTTCCATCCCATTGATCCAGAAATCGAGGCGGCTGCGCGCGCCGCCATCGCGGTCTTCGTCTCGCAGGGGGCGACGGTCGTCGAGTTGGCGATGCCCGCGTCGCTGGACGATTTCTTTGGCGTCTATCGCGGCGTGCAGCGGCCCGAAGCATATACCTACCACAGCGACATGGGTTGGCTGACCAGTCGCGCCGACCGCTACTCACCCACCGTCCGAGCCAACATCGAGGCGGGTGCGGACATCTCGGCGAAAGACTACATCCACG
>JAICKD010000168.1 GCA_025928125.1 Ktedonobacterales bacterium | reverse complement strand
CGCTCCCGTGCTGATGCATTCCAAGTGCATGGCGATTGACGACGATATCGCGGTGATTGGATCGAGCAACCTGGATATGCGCTCGTTCCACCTCAACATGGAGGTGACGCTGGTGGTCTATGACCACGACGCCGTGGTGCAGCTACGGCATATCGAGGCCAACTATCTGAAGCGCTCGAAGCGCGTGCGGCTGGAGAAGTGGGAGCAGCGTTCGATACTCACGCGGCTGGCGGAGAACGTCTGCCGCCTCACCTCAGCCCTGCAATAGCATAAGAGAGGCTGGCGGTTAAAACCGCGCCTGAATGGCCTCACTGACGTTCGGCCCCGAAGTCCGCCGACGCGGACTGCCCAGACCCTGCCGCCAACGATGCATCGCAAGGTCCACATGCATCTCTGAACTTGCAAGCAAATACCCCCTCACCAATGTAGCGAGGGGGCAAGGGGAAAGTAGCGCCGGGTGGCGCGATGGCGCTGCCTCAGGCGGTGGCGGCCTGCGGGCGCGGGCCGGAGATGAAGTAGACTAGCAGCGCCGAGGCGGCAATCGCGAGGTGGAGGATGTTGTCGGCCATGTTGACCGGGATCAGCCCCAGCAAACTGCCATCCATCACCAGCGGCGTGAAGCCGAGCACCGTCACCAGCGCGTAGACCACG
Source organism: Ktedonobacterales bacterium (assembly GCA_025928125.1). GTDB lineage: Bacteria > Chloroflexota > Ktedonobacteria > Ktedonobacterales > JADMIN01 > DAHUXT01. The sequence goes on along the minus strand of JAICKD010000168.1, from coordinate 6,389 downwards.
CCGAAGACCAGCGCATACATCCGCGCGTAGCTGCCGTTGGCGTAGTAGCCCGCGAAGATAGCCACCAGCCCGGTCACGATGTGAATCAGGTTGTGCAGCGGATTGATGGCGAAGATGCCCAGCAGATAGCCTGAGCCGCTCCCACCCGACGAGATGCCCGGCACGAATCCCAGGATGCCGATGAGCAAGGCGACGAAACCGAAGATGCGCGCGTAGGTCTTAGCGATATCCATTGGTGATAACCCCTTTGTTTTCTTCTCTAGGCGCTGATTTCCGCGCCGTACAATTCGAACACGACTTGAAGACGCACTACAAGATTTCGCCAGTTGATTAGGTATGCCAGCGGACGCCTACACGAAACGTGGCATGAACCGGCGGCTGGCCCGGCGCGGTGATGGTGACGGTCAACTGCCACGGCCCCGCCATGCTGAAGACCGGATGCGCGATGTACTTGCCATTCGCCCAGGCGGCTTCGACCGTCGGTACAGGCATCGGCATGGTGAGCATGTCGGCGGCAACCGCCACCTTTGCTCCGGTGATAGCCATGCCTGTTGCGTCATTCACCGCCAGAGAGATGGTGTTGTGGTCCCCTACCAGCATCTCGCCCGAATCGGCCAGCAGCGTCACCCGTAGCGTTCCGGCGGTTGCCACCTGCCGCGCCGGGCCAGTCGCGGGCGGGAAAAGCAGCGCGCCCAGCCCCAGATGCACCCACGCCAGCAGCGCCAGCACCAGCAGCCCGGAGCCGAGAATCACGCCCCGCGCGACGTAGCCCTGACGGCGTGTGTGGCTGGATGTGCCAGCCGTCACGCTGGCTGTTGATGTACTCATGGCTCCCTCCCCGTTGCTTCATGCCGGTTGTGGTGTGCTTCTTGGCTGCCGCCCTCTCCCCCAGCCCCTCCCCTACAAGGGAGGGGAGCCAGAGAGCAAGAGTCTGCTTCTGCTCTGATCCCCCTCTCCCTTTAGGGGGAGGGGTTAGGGGAGGGGGCATCCCCACCGATGAAATCCGATTCATCCCTCTCTACACATCCCCGATTGGATTGGATGACTGGCGGATCATCCCGTGGCTGCGTCCCAATATTCGGCGGCTACAAGGTGTCCCCATGCGGTATAGTGGAGGGCATCACCAGATTTTCGCGACCGCTCACCTGTTTGGGAACGCCGCGTGTATGAATCAGTGGTAGGAGCGCGCGTTGGGAAATCCGCCACGTACCGACGAAGAGGCGCTGCTCGTGCGTCGTGTGGCAGCGGGCGACGAAGAGGCGCTCGGGCTGCTCTATGACCGCCTGGGCCGTCCCGTCTACGCCCTCTGCCTGCGCATCGTCCGCGACAGCGGCGCCGCCGAAGAGCTGACGCAGGAGACGTTTGTTCGTCTCTGGCGGAGCGCGGCCAGCTTCGACGTGGAGCGCGGCCGGGTCAGCACGTGGCTGCTGCGCATTGCCCACAATCTGGCGCTCAACGAGATTCGGCGCAGGCGGAGTCGCCCCGTCGTCGCGCCCGAGGTGGAGTGGGAGACGGCTGCCAACGCCCTTGCCGACCCCAACACTGCGGACGATCCGGCGCTGGCGAACGATCTGCGCGAGCGGGCCGAGGTGGTGCGCGCCGCGCTGGCCGAGCTTCCAACGCCACAACGGCAGGCTATCGAGCTGGCGTTCTTTGGCGGGCTTTCCCAGGCGGAGGTCGCCGCCGCGCTCGGCGATCCCCTCGGCACGATCAAGAGCCGCATCCGCATCGGCATGCAGCGTCTGCGCGATCAACTGATAGCAGCAGGGATGGATGGGACAGGCTGATGGACAGGCAAATGGACCAGCAAGACGAACACGTGGACAATCTCATAGACGCCTATGCGCTGGGCGCCCTGGAGCCGGACGAGGTCGCGCATGTCGAGCGCCATCTGGAGACATGCGATGCCTGCCGGGCGCTGCTCGATGCCGTGCGCGCCGTGACCAGCGACCTGCTGCTTGCCGTCCCCCAGGTCACGCCACCGCCCGCGCTGCGTGGCCGCATTCTCAGCCGCATCCACGACGAGACCCAGCCAGCCAGTCAGCCCAGTCAGCCCACCGAGCACGCGCCAGCGCCCCCGACCGAGACGGCGCGCCCCGGACGTATGGGCCGGTTGCTGCGTTCGCTCTTCGGCGGCGAGACGCCAGAGATTGGTGATAGCGACGCCGATACGCTGCTGCGCGATCTACTGCTCGACCCAGAGGTCACCATCAAGCCCATCGCTGGCACAGAGCACGCCGGCCATGCGTCCGCGCGCTTCGTCGGCTCTCCCGCGCGCCACGAGGGCATCGTCCTGGCGCAAGGGCTACGCCCGCTGGACGCTCAGCACGCCTATCAGGTGTGGCTCTTGCGTGACGGCCAGCCGCAGCCCAACAACGTCTTCACGGTGGACCATGCTGGCCGGGGCATCGGCATCGTCCGCGCCAGTGAAGCGCCGCTCGACTTCGACGTGCTAGCGATCACCCCGGAGCCAGCGGGCGGCAGCCCCGGACCGACAGGCGAGATCATGCTGGCGGGCGCGCTCAGAGGCGAGTAACCGGCCCATGTTTCCGCATAAAACCGGATATGGCCGTGCTTAGCGCCATACAACCATCCGCCATTCGTGCTACGCTGCTACGAGCGGTGAGCCAGCGTCTCACGTCTTGTGGTAGTCACCCAAATTTGTGTTACACCACCACGCAGCACCCCGCTTCACCAGTCTCTGGTTCCCCTCTCCCCGCAGGAGAGAAGCCGGGGGTGAGGTCTCTGGCCTCTGATCCCCCTCCCCCCTGCGGGGGAGGGGCTAGGGGAGGTGGGCCGCCCGCGTCCGTCAATCATTGAAAGTTCCATATCATGCTCATGACGCTTACCTGTTACGCGCCGAACGCCGCCGATGTCGGCTATCTGCTGGGCAAGAATCCAGCCTCCACCTTCGAGCGCCCATTCTCGGCGGGGACCGTCTGGGTCTTCTATCCCGAGGTGGCCGACGATCATGTGACTGTGGCCTTGCTCACCGAGATCGATCCGGTGGGACTGGTGCGTGGCCCCGCTGCCCTGGCGCAGCTTGACCAGTACGTCAACGACCGGCCGTATGTCGCCTCCAGCCTGACCAGCGTCGCGCTCAAGACCGCCTTCAGCACCGCGCTCGCCGGGCGCAGCGCCAGCCCTAGCCGCGCTGGCCGCCTGGACGAGCGGATGCGCTGGGTCGTCACATTGCCCGCGGTCGCCTGCGATGGCGGAGACGACCTGATTGCGCGAATCTTCGCGCCGCTCGGCTATACCGTCGCCGCCGACCAGCTGCCGCTCGATGAGCGCTTCCCCGCCTGGGGCATGGCGAACGTCTATCGCGTCACGCTCGACGGCATGCAGACGACGCAGGACGTTCTCAGCCATCTCTATGTGCTGCTGCCGGTGCTCGATAACAGCAAGCACTACTACGTTGGCGACGAAGAGACTGACAAGCTGCTAGCGCATGGCGGGGCATGGCTCGCGGCGCACCCTGAGCGCGACCTGATCGCGCGGCGCTACCTGCGCTATAAGCGCCCGCTGGTTCAGTCGGCGCTCGACCGTCTCATCGCGGCGGATGCGCAGATACCTGACGCGGCAGATGCTGAAAGTGAGAGCGACGAGGCAGCCCCGCCAGTAGAAGACCCAGCCGAGCCGGAGATGGGCCTCCACGAGTTGCGACTGAATACCGTGCTGGCGGCCATCCGCGAGGCCGGAGCGCACTCGCTGGCCGATCTGGGCTGCGGCGAGGGGAAGCTGCTCGCGCTGGCGCTCAAAGAGCGGATGTTGACGCGCATCGTCGGCATGGATGTCTCGTCCGTCGCCCTGGCGCGCGCCCGTCGTCGCCTGCGTCTGGATACGTTGCCGACCGCCCAGCGCCAACGGATCGAGGTGGCGCAAGGCTCGCTGCTCTACCGCGATCAGCGGCTGGCAGGCTTCGATGCGGTCTCGCTGGTGGAGGTGATCGAGCATCTTGACCCGCCACGGCTTGCGGCGATGGAGCGCGTCGTCTTTCAGCATGCTCGCCCGCGCCGGGTCATCGTCACCACGCCCAATCGCGAATACAACGCGCACTGGCAGGCTCTCGGCGAGACACGCCTCCGGCATAGCGACCACCGCTTCGAGTGGACCCGCGCCGAATGCCGCGCCTGGGCAGAGCGCGTCGCCGCGCGGTACGACTATCGCATGACGCAGCGCGAGCTTGGCCCTGAGGACGCCGACCTGGGCGCGCCCTCGCAACTGGTCATCTTTGACCGGCCTGGCGAAGAAGACGCCAGGACGCAGAGTGACGATGTTGAGCATGATCTGGAGAGGAGTGGCGGCGATGAGTGAGCAGACACAGGAGGAGTCGCAAGAGCCATCGGTATCATCGGAGTTGGAAACAGCAGCGGCGCGAGTCTGCTCGATTCCTGATCTCTGCCTCGTCGCATTGATTGGGCCGACGGGTTCGGGCAAAAGCACCTTCGCGGCGCGCCACTTCATGCCGACCGAGGTGCTCAGCTCCGACACCTTTCGCGGCATCGTCGGCGACGACCCGAACGACCAGTCCGTGACTGCCGCCGCCTTCGACGCGCTACACTACGTCGCCGGGTTGCGCCTGGGTCTGGGGCGGCTGGTTGTGGTGGACGCCACCAGCGTCAAGCCACAGGACCGCGCCGCGCTCATCCGCACCGCCCGCGAACATGACGTGCTGCCAGTCGCGTTCGTCCTCAACATCGACGAGCGCATCTGCGTCGAGCGCAACAAGACCCGCCCCGATCGCCAGCTTGGCCAGCGGGTCGTCCACAACCACGTGCAGCAACTGCGCCGGAGCATGCGCGGCCTGCAGCGCGAGGGCTTCCGGTACGTCTATTACCTGAACTCGCCGGAAGAGGTGGACGCCGTCACCATCACCCGCACGCCGCTCTGGACCGACCGCCGCGACGACACTGGCCCATTCGACATCATCGGCGATCTCCACGGCTGCTACGACGAGATGCTCGAACTGCTCGCTCAACTGGGCTACCAGGCTGACGACGAGGCGGGCATGCGCCATCCCGACGGGCGGCGCGTCATCTTCGTCGGCGATCTGGTAGACCGAGGTCCGAAGGTGGTCGAGACGGTCAATCTGGCGCGGCGAATGGTGGCGGCGGGGCAGGCGCTCTGCGTCCCCGGCAATCACGACGTCAAGCTCGCGCGCTACCTCAAGGGCAAGAGCAAGAAGATGCAGATCAGCCACGGTCTGGCGGAGAGCATCGCGCAGATCGAGGCGTTGCCCGAGGCCGAGCGGGCGTCATGGCGACGAGACTATCTGGCGTTCGCCGACGAGCTTGTCTCGCACTACGTGCTCGCTGGCGGCGACCTCGTCGTGGCGCATGCTGGGATGAAAGAGGCGTTTCAGGGGCGCGCGTCGGGGCGTGTACGCGACTTCGCGCTCTTCGGCGAGACGACTGGCGAGACCGACGAGTTCGGCCTGCCGATTCGCTACAACTGGGCCGCTGACTATCGCGGACACGCCGCCGTCGTCTACGGCCATACCCCCGTACCGGAGGCCGACTGGCTCAACAACACCATCAACATCGACACCGGCTGCGTCTTCGGCGGGAAGCTGACGGCACTGCGCTGGCCGGAGCGCGAGTTGGTGAGCGTCGCCGCGCATGAGGTGTATGCCCAGCCCGCGCGCCCGCTGGGGTCCGCTGCGGACAACGCCAGTGATGCTATCGGACAGGCGACCGATACCCTGTTGCGCATCGAGGATGTGGTGGGCAAACAGCTGATTTCCACGCGGCTGGCGGGCAACGTCATCGTCGAGGAGAATCAGGCCGCCGCCGCGCTGGAGGTGATGAGCCGGTTCGCGCTCGACCCACGCTGGCTGATCTATCTGCCGCCGACGATGTCGCCGAGCGAGACATCGCGCCAGCCGGAATGGCTCGAATATCCCTCGGAGGCGTTCAGCTACTTCCGGGGCCAGGGCGTGCCGCGCGTCGTCTGCGAAGAGAAGCACATGGGCAGCCGCGCCGTCGTCGTGCTCTGCCGCGATCAGGCGACCGCCGCGCGCCGCTTCGGTATCGGCGATAGCCCCACCCCCGGCGCGTGCTACACCCGCACCGGCCGCCGCTTCTTCGACGACGATGCGCTCGATACCGCGTTCATCACCCGCCTCTCGGACGCGCTCACCGCCGCCGGATTCTGGGAGCGTTTCGACACCGACTGGGTCTGTCTGGATGCCGAGCTACTGCCGTGGAGCGCCAAGGCGCAGGGATTGCTGCGCGAGCAATACGCCCCCGTCGCCGCCGCCGGGCAAGCTTCCCTTGCCATAGCCATAGCCTCCGCCGAGGCGGCGCAGGCACAGACCGCTGGGGTGACGCCGTTGATCGAGCGGCTGCGTGTCCGTCAGGAAGATATCGCGCGCTACGCCGAGGCCT
>JAICKD010000741.1 GCA_025928125.1 Ktedonobacterales bacterium | reverse complement strand
GCCTCGTATATCCTGGCGGCGCTCTGCGCGCAGGGAACCTCGCAGGTGCGCGGCATCGAGCATATCGAGCGCGGCTACGAGAATCTGGCCATCAAGCTGCGCGACCTGGGCGCCCACATCACGCGCGTGCCAGAGTAGCGCAGCGGAGTAGCGCGCCGCCAGCGTCGCCGTGAAACACAGCCGTCGCGCGAGCGTATAGCATCATATATCATAGAGCATCATGCACCGGAACCGGCGATGAGACAGCGCTGAGGAGAGAGCCGATGCCATTCCCGCCTATCCCCAAGATTCCCGATTTTCGCAGACTGAAGCCGCGCTTTGGCGACCTCCTGCGCGATCATCGCACGCTGCAAGGGCTGAGCATCGAAGACCTCGCGGCGGAGGCGGAGATTGCCCCCGTCGCGCTGAGCGAGATCGAGGCGGGAACCCGTTCGTCGCCGCCCAAGAAAGTGGTGAAGGCGCTGGCGGATGCGCTCGACTTGAGTGGCGAGGACAAGACCGACTTCTTCGACGCCGCCGAGCTAAGCTCACTCGCCATGAATGGGCTGTTTGGCCCTGGCGGGATGTTCGGCCCCCCGACGCCGGAGAAGCAGGCGCCCGCAGCCGCGATCTTCGTCTTCCTGATCGCCGACATCCGTGGCTACACCAGCTATACCGAGCGCGAGGGCGATGAGGCGGCGGCTCAGCTGACGACCGCCTTCACGACGATGGCGCGCGCGGTGATGGAGCAGTGGAACGGGCGGCTGGTCGAGATGCGCGGCGATGAGGCGCTGGGCGCGTTCGCCTCGGCGCGTCAGGCGGTGCAGGCGGCGGCTGACCTGCACGAGCGCTATATCACGCACGCGGTTGCGCATCTGGGGCTACCGACCGGCATCGGCATTGGCCTGGATGTCGGCGAGGCGGTTCCGGTGGATGATGGCTATCGCGGCGCGGCGCTCAATCGGGCGGCGCGGCTGTGCAGCCTGGCCGCCCCTGGCGAGACGCTGGTCTCGCCGGGCATCGTCTACGTCGCGCCGCATATCAAAGGCGTGCGCTTCGTGCCGCGCGGCCAGGAATATCTCAAGGGCTTCCCAGAGCCAGTGACGATTTTGCTGGCGGCGCCCGCTGAGGCGGTGGAGGCCGAGGCCATCGCCGAGCCTGCCGAGTCCAGCGAGGACCCGGCAGGCGAATCCTAGTCCGCGCAGGCGGACTTCGTGGCCCGCAGGCCAGCCAGGCGCGGTTTGAACCGCCAGCCGACGGCGCCGCCCGAACGCCCGCGCTAACACTTCACGACCGCCTCGCCAGAGAGGACGCGCACGCCGTCGGCCCGCGCGCACTCGGTGCGTAACGTCACGATGCGCTTCTCCGCGCGCACAGCGCTGACCTCGACGCTGGCCGTGACCGTCTCGCCGACGTAGACGGGCGCCTCGAAGCGCAGCGACTGCCCCAGATAGATGCAGCCCGGCCCAGGCAATTGCTCGCCAAGCGCGGCTGAGAGCAGGCTAGCGACAAAGATGCCATGGACGATGGGGCGGCCAAACGGCGTCTGCGCAGCATAGGCGGCGTCGAGGTGGATGGGGTTGCCGTCGCCCACCAGCGCCGCAAACTGCGCGACGCGCTCCGCCGTGAACGTGTAGGAGCGCGTGGCCCGCTGCCCCACGGTCGGCAGCGCGCCGCCCTCGCTCGGTTCTGCCATGGATGCTCGCCCTCCTGTGTTCACTGGCGTGGCGTCAGACCTCACCCCCAGCCCCTCTCCTGCAAGGAGGGGGGAGCCAGCAGATTCCCAGCTTCCGCAAGGTGAGCCAAGCGCACAGGCGAGGTTCCCCCTCCCCTCGCAGGGGAGGGGGCCAGAGGGTGAGGTCTCCAGCCACTCAGGGTCGCGGCCCCACGCGCGTCGCCTGCGTCGCCTGCGTCGCCTGCGTCACATAGCGGTCGTAGAGCGCCGACTTGACGACCTTGCCCATCACATTGCGCGGCAGCGCCTCGGCGAAGACGACGGCTTTGGGAATCTTGTAGCGGGCCAGCTTGCCATCGCAGAACGCCAGCACGTCCGCCGCCGTCAGCGCGCCGGGTTGGCGCGGCACGACGACCGCCAGCCCCACCTCGCCCCACTTCGGGTCAGGCTGCCCCAGCACGGCGACCTCGGCGATGCCCGGATGGGGCGCCAGCACGCCCTCGACCTCCGCCGGATAGACATTCTCGCCGCCAGAGATGAACATGTCTTTCTTGCGCCCGACGATGTAGTAGTAGCCCTCGGCGTCCACCTGGG
>JAICKD010000446.1 GCA_025928125.1 Ktedonobacterales bacterium | reverse complement strand
CGCCCGCTGCTGCTGGTTGGCGGCGGGACGGGCATGATTGGCGACCCCAGCTTCAAGTCGGAGGAGCGGGTGCTGCTCAGCACTGAGCAGGTGAACGCGAACGCCGAGTTGATCCGCCGCCAGCTCGAACCGTTCCTCTCATTCGAGGGTGAGAATGGCGCGGTGATGGTGAACAACGCCGACTGGCTCGGCAAGATGACGCTGATCGAGTACCTGCGCGACATCGGCAAGCACTTCTCCGTCAACATGATGATCGCCAAGGAGTCCGTGCGCGCGCGGCTGGAAGACCGCGCCCAGGGCATCTCATACACCGAGTTTAGCTACATGATCCTCCAGTCGATTGACTTCCTGCATCTCTTCGATCATTTCAATTGCACGGTGCAGGTGGGCGGCAACGACCAGTGGGGCAATCTCCTGGCGGGCGTCGATCTCATTCGCCGCGCGCGCCATGCGCAGGTACACGCGCTGACCGCGCCGCTCATCACGTCGTCCTCGGGGCAGAAGCTCGGCAAGACGGAGGGCAATGCGCTTTTCCTCGATCCGGCGTTGACCTCGGCCTACGAGCTGTACCAGTACTGGATCAACACCGAAGACGCCGATGTCGAGCGCTACCTGAAGGTCTTCACCTTCTTGCCGCTGGACGAGATCGCGGCGATTGGCAGGCAGCAGGCGGAGGACCCGGCGAGCCGTGTCGGCCAGCGTCTGCTCGCCTTCGAGGTGACGAAGCTGGTGCATGGCGAGGCGACCGCACGCGCTGTGGCGGAGGCATCCAATGCGCTCTTCGGCGGTGGCGTCGCGTCGCTTTCGGAGGCGGCGCTGCCCCACCTGGCGGGCGCGGTTCCGACCTCGCCGCTCGCGCCGACCGCGCTGGAGGCGGGTATCTCGCTGGTCGAGACGCTGGTCGCTGAGGGCATCCACCAGTCCAAAGGCGCGGCACGCAGGCTGATTCAGCAGGGTGGCCTCTACGTCAACGATCAGCGCGTCACCGACCCGGAGATGTTGCTGACGCGCGAGACGGCACTCTTTGGCCGGGCGATTCTGGTGCGCGCAGGCAAGAACAAATACCACCTGCTGCTGGCGACGGAGTGAGCGCACCCCTTCTTCCGCGAAGGGGGGCCGTGCGCGATGGGCAGCCCTCTCCCGGCCTTCGGCCACCCTCCCCTGCAAGGGGAGGGCCTGGGCGACCAGCGCGGCGCGTGGGCAGGTACGGTTCTGCCTCTGGCTCCCCTCCCTTTTAGGGGAGAGGGCTGGGGAGGGGGCCGCTAATCTCCGCGTAACGAGAAAGAAAGATGGTGCGTTATGACATCAGTACAGGTGACGCGGGCGACCGTGGACGATATCGAGACGGTTGCGCCGCTCTTCGATGCCTACTGCCAGTTTTATCAGCAGCCCGGCGACCTCGATGGCGCGCGGGCGTTTCTGACGGAACGGCTCGAGCGCGGCGAATCGGTGATTTTTCTCGCGCGGCTCGACGACGGCACGCCCGCTGGCTTCACGCAACTCTACCCCATCTTCTCGTCCACATCGATGCAGCGCGCCTGGCTGCTGAATGACCTGTTCGTCGCGCCAACCGCTCGCCGCGCTGGCGTGGGCCGCGCCCTGCTGGAACGCGCCCATGTCTTCGCCCGCGAGACCAATAGCAAAGAGCTGATGCTCCAGACGGCGGTGGACAACATCCCGGCGCAGCGCCTCTACGAATCACTCGACTGGCAGCGCGACAACGACTTCTATGTCTATACGCTGGCAGTATAGGAGGCTGCTCTCATTCGAGCGTGCGCGCCGTAGCGGCATGAAACGCCTCCTCACCAACGATCCCTCACGCTACCATGTATTTGCCGGATGGACCACTATCTAAGCGCTTGTTGAAGGTCGCACTTGACTCGCGAATTGTCCGGTCTTGAACTACCGCTAAATCACAAGAATCGAGCCAAAATCCGTATAAGTCAGCAATTACACGCAATTCTACTTACAACGTGTGTGGAATTGCGTGTAGCAGAGGCGGAAAACGCAACAGCGACTTTGACGTATGCATCGTCAAGCCGCTGATATTCTGTACAAAATGATGGAGCCAGCGAAGGGATTTGAACCCACGGCCTGCTGTCGGTTAGGTCAAGCGGTCCAGAAGTTTATCGTACTCGCTGTGTGAGCCAATCCAGAACCATACCCAGGTATCACCGTCCCGGCCCGCCAGCGCTCGATGTCTGCGTCCCACACGCGCTGAATAGAGCGGCGCCTTCGTTCCCTGAATGCGCTCGAAGTTCAGCCCGGGATAGTCTGGGTTTTCAGCAAATCGACGATATGCTTCGTCGGCCTCTCGCTGAACACTTTCTGGCAAACTCCCATACAGCGCTTTGAAGCGACTCGTACGGATAGACCTCATGAGTTGAAGCCATCGCCAGTGATTTCCTCGGCCTTGCCTTCCTTTACCTCATCCATCGCCTCGGCCCAGAGCTTCTCCAGAACCGGCGGGGTGCGCGGATCGTGCAGCAATGCGTCCCAGGCGGCGTCAGCAGTAATCATCTCCATGATCGCCTGGGCAATGGCCTCCTGCTCGGCGTCAGGCTGCTGAGCGGCACGCTCCATTGCCTGCTTGAGAGCGTCAATCATGTGCGGGTTCCTCTCACATTCAATCGAGGCAGGCTGGGCCATTGAGGAATCAGAAATAGACGAATGCTGTGATCTGGAGCCAGCGGTGGGATTTGAACCCACGGCCTGCTGTTTACGAAACGCCTAAAACTCGTGCGCCATTAGTCGCTTTCGTGCGCCAGACTCCGAAAAATACGGCTCTTGACTCACCGCCTCGTTCGTCATTATACGCCATTTTTCGTCGGCGTTGGCGAGTTTGCTGAGTTCGTTCGCGCTCAACAACTTGCCAATGCGCGCCTGACGCAAGGTCGGTTTACCTGCCACGATCCCCTCCACTGCTGCCGCCAGTTCCTCCACCTGGGCACGGTCCTGCTCGTTGGCCGGTGTCACCAGGAGCGCCAGTAACTCGCCGAGCGTATCCACTGCCGCACGGACTTTCGACCCTTTGCGCCGTTTGTGGCCGTCGTAGCCCGCTCGCGCGCCGCTCTCGGCGGTCGATTGGATCGTCCGACTATCGAGAATGACGGCGCTGGGCGAGGCGGCCCGTCCTGCGGTCCGGCGCAGCAGCACGCGCAGATCATGCACGATCTGCTCAAAGCAGCCTGCGTCCAGCCAGCGGCGCATCTGCTGGTAGACGACCGGCCACGGCGGCAGATCATGATCATGGGGCAGCATCCGCCAGTGCGCCCCGGTTTTCACGGTATAGCGCACGCCATTGAAGACCTTGCGCAAACTGTGTCGGCGCTGATCGGCCGTTTCCGACAGCAACGTCAAATAGGGCGCGAAGAACGTTCATTCGTCGTCGCTCACATCAGATGGATAGGGGGCGCGAGTTGGTATGGTTGACATACCCGCATCCTACCACTACTCAATATCAAGTCTTTAACAGGCTCTAAGGCTGCCGGTCGACTGGTAGCACTCGATCTCCGCCGATCCGTTGGTCATGAATTTCGACTTCCCAGTGCCAGCCTGGCAGGGTGATCTCGACCATGACGGACTCCGGCTTGGTGTGGCCAAGCCGATACACGACGCCCGCGCTGTCCGGCCGGTTCAGGAACTCCACCAGGCGCCCGAACACCGAGTCAGGGCAACCGTCATCGGCTCGGGAGCGATCGCGGTAGCCCGAACCACGGTAGCACGCTGTTTTCGAAGCGGGTTATGGCGCAGATCCGGTCGTTGGCAAGGGTGAGCACGTAGAAGCCGGCCGCGTGGCGGATTCCGGCCGGGACGCGCAGGTAGGCCCCGAACGCGGGCTGGCCGTTGGCTCGGG
>JAICKD010000836.1 GCA_025928125.1 Ktedonobacterales bacterium | reverse complement strand
GGTCGGCCAGCCGCAGGTCGAGCATCCAACGCAGGCTGCGCTCGGCCTCGTTCTCGTCGTCGCCTAGCGCGCGAGCCAGCGCCTGCGCAGCTATCCGTCCCACATCTGCGGAGGCGACGGCGCCCAGTGCGGCGAAGAGCCGCTGCGCGCCAGCCGACATCGCCGCCACGCTCGTTTCCAGTACGACCTTGACGGCCTCCTCGGTATTGTCCAGCCACGCTTCGCGTAGAGGGTTCTGCTCGAACGCATCCGCCAGCGTGGCCAGCGGGCGCCCCTGCGTGGCGGCGTAGGCGGCGGAGAGCTTGACTGCGAGGGTATGGCGGCCCAGCGCTACGACGATGCGCCGCGCGGCGATAGTCTGTGCGTCGTCAAGATCGTACCCGTAGGTGGAGATGAAGAGGGCGAGCGCATCTGTCTCTGGCAGCAGGTCGAGGCGCAGGCTGGCTCTCGGCGGCACGGCAGCAAGCGGCGTGCGTGAGGTTAGCAGCACGGCGGCGCCCGCTGTGCGCAGCGGCGCAATGAGTTTGCCCGCTGGCAGGTCTGCCTCGACGTTGTCCAGCACGACCAGCGCGCGTTTGCCGCCGAACAGCCGTCGCGCCACATCGCCCAGCGCGGCGAAGTCGGCGTCCTCTGGCTTCTTGCGGCCATCAATGAAGCGGGCGAGCGCGTCTTGCAGCAGGCCCAGCGCGTCGGCCTCGCTGTGCTTGTTGCGGCAGTCGAGCGCGGCGATGCCATCGCTGAAGCTGGGGCCAGCCATCAGCCGCCGCGCGACCTCCGCCGCCAGCGCCGTCTTGCCGATGCCGCCCTGGCCATTCGCCGCCGCGATGTTCGCCAGTTGCGCAGCGGCCGGGCCAGTCAGCCGCGCGATCACCCAGCCCACGGCGTCGGCACGCCCGATGAAGTGGTCGGCGGGGCGCAGCTCGCTCAGATCGAAGGGCGGGCCAACTACCTCCTGCGGCTTGGCATGCGTGCGCTCGTCGCGGATAGCGGCGAGCAAGTGCGCCCGCGCTTCCGTCTCATCGGTGCCAGCGTGGAAGTTCGCATATTGAATCAAGGTGAGCCACGGCGAGACGCCGCATGTCTCGCGCATGATGCGAACGATTACCAGACCCAACTCGACGCTTGCGCTATTCTTACGGCTCCAGGCCAACCCAATCTCGTCCTGCACCCACTTCGAGGCCAGCGCCTTTTGCGTCTCGATGAGCACGAAGACGTCGGCAGCCATCAGCTTTTCCTGTATCACGTCCTGCCAGTAGGTCGCCGCAGGGATGCTGTCATCTTGCCCGCCATGCGAGTCATAGAAGACCTCATAGTCAGGGCCAAGCTCGGCGCGCAGCCAGTCAGTCAGTTCATAGCCAAAGGCGTTATCGCTACTAGAATGACTAATGAAGACCCGGCGGGGAGTGTGGGTTGGTGGCGCTCTCATCAGGACTGCCTCCTGCAGTATAGTGGCTCCATCACTGTTAGTATGTCAGGAGGTAGCTACAATCGCAACCTAGCCCGGCGGCTGAACCCGCGTCTAAGGGCCTGCGGGCCGCAAAGGCCGCCTGCGCGGCCCGGGGTTCGGCAGGAGGTTCTTAGCCTGCGGAGGCAGGCTTCGCGGCGGAACGCCCTTAGCTGCGGGTTTACCCGCCGACGTGGTCTTGCGCGCACGCCGCTCGCCTATGGCGCGCTGGTCACCGTGAAGTTGTTGTAGACCACCGTGAGGGCGCCGACGGTGTTGGCCAGGCCGAGGCTGCCAGCGGGAATCGCGCTGTCGTCGCTCTGCCCCACCTGCGCGCCGTTCACG
>JAICKD010000489.1 GCA_025928125.1 Ktedonobacterales bacterium | reverse complement strand
GCGATCTTCATATTATCCTGCTCCTGGCTTTGCGCCTGTTGCAGGGCATAATTGCGAATGGCATTATCCGCGATGAAAAGCGTTGCCGCCGTGCTCAAAACGGCGCTCAGCAGCACAATCAGCGTCAACTGAGCGCGAATACCGAGTCGCGACCGTCTTTGAAGCATTGCCCTTTAACCCTCCTGCACCCGGCTGGGTCCGGTGTCGCCACATCCCTCGCCACCTGCCACACAGACCATGCCTCTCATGCACTCCCTACTGCGAGATAACGGATAGATATACGCATATGGCTTCACTATCTGGCAAAAATCCTACCATTTGTCTGGTTGCGCGTCATGCTCATTAGCCCATGAATACCTCATCTCGTCCCAATCTCGTCCCATCGTCAGCGACGAAATTGAATCAGTCCCAACAGCGCCAGATGTTGTAACACCGCATAAATCTCGCGTTCGCCACGGTGCGTCAGCCGTACAAGGTCCAGCATGCTGCGCTGCCCGTTGATGAGCAGCAGTATCATGCGCTCGCGGCGGTCAAGCGGAAGATGCTCGATAGGCTCGGCGATGCCGACCTGGTAAGGCACTGATTCGAGCAGATCAGGACGGTAGCCGTTTGATCCAGGCAGGCTCGACGCCGTGGGGGTTGGCGGTGTCTGCCAGTAATAGGGATCACTGGGGTTAGGCCCTCCGCCGCCAGGGTAGCCCGTGTTGGGCGCGCCACCGGGATAGCCCGTATTGGGTGGTTGTTGTGGATAGCCGGTGTTGGGCGCTTGTTGTGGATAGCCAGTGCCATATGGTGGATACGGCGGTGGACCCGGATTTGGTGGGTATTGCGGGGGAGATGAAGGAGCATAACTGGGGCTAGAGGGGTAGCCGCCGTACGATGGCCACGAGCCAGTGCCTGAGGGCAGCGGCGTTGTCCCATACTGGGCGCCATCACTCGACGAGTAATAGCCATCGGGTTCAACACCATCGGAGGCGATCTCGTCGAACGAATACATGCACTCGCCCCATCCCATCAGGGCGTTCAGGGCATTTTCACCAACCATCTGCCCAAATAATACCGATACTGCCTGGCCGTTCACAAAGCGAATCTGGCCCATCTGGCGTGCGGACTCTTGCCCGCGAATCGCGCGAAGAATGCCACTCTGGCCGGAGAGCGTGATCATCTGGATGATATTGCTCAGGCGCATTGTGGGTACAAAACGTGCCGCCATTCTCCATGCTCCTTATACCGCGATGATACGAGCGTCATCAGGAAGAGCATCACAAGCGGTAAGCGCTGCCGCCCCAGCTCATCCACTAGCGGCAACAGGAGCGCGTAGCGTCGTTGCTGACAGTGCTCCCGCAGCACATATCCCATCACCCTACTCGAGCCACACCACCTCAGACGACAATGGCAGAGTCTTCGCTTCCCGTCAGATTTCAGATTTGCCGTATCACCCGCGATTTCCGGATGCTATTTGTTGGATCTAGAACAGACCATTTCATTGCGTACCATCGAGTTACGATGTCGCAGGCTCACCATCCGCAACCACTGGCGTTGTCCCAGGAGCGTCGAGCGCCTGTTCGTCGGTCGCCTCGAGTTCCGCCAGCCGCTGGCGCAGTTGCTCGGCCAGATCAAAATATTCCACAGCGCGTTGGTCGTCCCATTTCGGCATCTTTGCTTCGTGAGCGCCACTCACAACGGCACGATCAATCAGCCCGGCATAAAATTCATATGCCTGGATCTGAAGCTTGATAAGCTCACGCTCATTCAACGGTTCTGACATCTCATATCCCCTACCAGGCCAGCCACTTCCCCTGCCCGCACTGTTTATCGAGGTAACAGTATACTCCGTAATCTCGCATAGCGTAACACAGCACACTCAACCGGTCAAGAATCCCGCGCTGGATGCGCTATGGCATCATGCAGAGGCGACGTGGGTGACCATCCTGCTCCGCCCGATTCCGCGTGACACAGCTGCCTTGGAGCCGACAGAGGATGCTCAATCAGCATATGCTAACACGAAGGCGTGTAGATTATTGGCTGGCGGCTATCGTCTCGCCTGCATGATTTCGCACTACACACTATATTGTATCTCCATTCTCGCTAGGGAGAAGGCATTCGTTTGTCCTCAAGTGGTTTGCGCATAGTAGTCTGCAAGCGCGTAGAAGGCTCGCTTCGGCTCCCAGGGCATGCCAGGATAGATGTTTCCGGTTGCACTGTCCAATATCTTCACTACACCATAGGCGGCGCGATCCAAATCATGTTGCGGGTCGGCGTGGTAGGGATAGCTATAGGATGCGAAGGTGAACCAGAACGCGCTGTCAACGTTTTCCTCATCGAGAATAGTCAGCGTGTCTAGCAGTTCATCGGCCTGCGCCTGTTCATCGCGAACCACCGCTTCGGTTAACTGTGGTGGCTGTGTAGAGCGGTCTACGATGGCCCAGCCGAGCGAGCCACGGTCTGCCGCGCCGCGAAAGGTGCAGCAGCCGAACTCAGTGATCGCCACTGGTCGCTCATAGGTGAAGTAGGCGCGCACTAGCTCGCGATACGATGCTCGGTTGCTCACGTCTCGGTAGAGATCAACGCCGACGATGTCGAACGACGTCCAATCCACCAATTCCCACGGCCCCGAGGCGTATGTGATTGGGCCACCAAAGTGTTCTCGGACGGCTGTGGCAGACTGGCGAAGGAAGGCGTTGAACTGTTGTATCAGGTCATCGGGAGAAACGGACAGGTTAGCAAGAGCCTGAGGATTCATCATAGCCTGCATGCGTTCGACGTAGGTTGCACCGGGTACGAAACCGCTGTTAAACAGTGACATCTCGCAACCGAGCACAAAGACCACTCGTTGTGAGTGTTGGCGTACATGCTCCGCACGCTGGGCAGCCTCCGCGAAGTAGCGTGTCAGCTCATCGGGAGTCATCTCGGCGGGAAACGGCGCGAACCATACCTCCAG
Source organism: Ktedonobacterales bacterium (assembly GCA_025928125.1). GTDB lineage: Bacteria > Chloroflexota > Ktedonobacteria > Ktedonobacterales > JADMIN01 > DAHUXT01. Next base: position 633 of record JAICKD010000489.1, on the reverse strand, counting down.
ACCGTGCTCCAGCGCGTATTCGGCGGCGAGAGCGATGCGTGCCGGATCGCTGCCGGAGATGCGTACCGCGTTGCAGTGCAGGTCGCGCGCGATAATCTCCATCTCGCGGCGCACCTGATCCGGTACGAGGGCCTCACGGGATGGCGGCGCGCCAATCCGCGTGAAGCCCGTATCGTAGTTGATTCCTTTCCGCTGCATTCGCATTCCTTTCTTGTCTTGGCTGTGTGCTGGCTACCCCTTGCCCCGGCGGACGGCGACGATCTGCGCCAGGATGGCCAGCGCGATCTCTTCAGGCGTTTGCGCGCCGATGTTGATGCCGATGGGGCCATGGATGCGCCCGATCTGCTCGTCGGTCACGCCAGCCTCGCGCAGCCGACGGTCGCGGCGCTCGCGGGTGCCACGGCTGCCAATCGCGCCGACATAGCTAGCGGGCGAGTTGAGCGCCGCCTTGAGCGCAGGTACATCGAACTTGTCGTCGTGGGTCAGCACGGCAACCGCCGTCGCGCTCGATACCGGCAGATGCGCAAGGGCCTCGTCGGGCCACTCCAGCAGCAAATCGTCAGCGTCGGGAATGCGTTCGCGGGTGGCAAACGCCTCGCGTGGATCAATCACTGTTACGCGATAGTCCAGCGT
>JAICKD010000588.1 GCA_025928125.1 Ktedonobacterales bacterium | reverse complement strand
TGGGGCCAGCCATCCACCTCGGAGCGCGCGGTCATCCTCATCCACGGGCTGACGGCCAGTTCCATGGCGTTCGCCGAGCTGGGGCCAGCGCTGGCCGCCCAGGGTTACTACGCCATCGCGCTCGATCTGCGCGGGCGCGGCCTTAGCTCGAAGCCCGCCCATGGCTACAATGTCGCCTTTCACGCCGCCGATGTGCTGGCGCTCTGCGACGCGCTCAATCTCGACGCGGTCAACGTCGTCGGCCACTCGCTCGGTGCGGTCATCGGCATGTATATCACCGCCATTGCACCGCAGCGGGTGCGCAAGCTCGCGCTGATCGACGCGGGCGGCAACATTCCGGCGGATACCGCGCAGGCGATCTCCGCCTCGGTCTCGCGGCTGGGGACGGTCTACCCCTCTCTGGACGCCTTCCTCGGCCTGATGCGCCAGCTGCCGATGCTGCAATGGAACGATCTATGGGAGCAATACTTCCGCTACGACGCCGACGTCCGCCCGGATGGCACGGTCACCTCACGCGTGCCGAAAGCCGCCATCGAGGAGGAGTCGCTGGCGCTGGCGCTGACCCGCTCCGAGGCGCTGCCCGACCTGGTGAAGTGTCCGACACTGGTGGTCCGCGCGACGGTGGGGCTGCTTGGCCCGGAGGCGGGCTTCATCCTGCCGCGTGACGAAGCGGCGCGTTTGTGCAGCGTCATCGCCGACTGCCGCCTGCTCGAGGTCCCCGACACCAACCACTACACCGTCGTGGTCGCCGACGCGACCGTCGCGGGCATCAAAGACTTCCTGGCGGAAGATGTGGCCGGGTAGCGTTCGGTTTTGGGTTCCGTCATATGGAGCGTCCGCGGCAGGTAAGACGATCAGGAAGACTTTTCCTGTTCTCTAGCCTCTCGCTCTGTTTCGACTGCTTCCGCGTCAAGCCCAAGAGAACGCAACACGTTCGTTTTATTGTTCCATGCCGGGATGTAGGCAGGGTCAAGATGTATTGCCCAATTATATGCTGCTAGCGCTTCGCGAAAGCGCTTCAAGTATTCGAGCACGAAGCCTTTGTTGTTCCAAGCGGTGACATATCTGGGATCGACCGTAATCGAATGATCGAAGGCTGCCAGCGCCTCTTCATGTCGTTGGAGTTCGAAGAGCGCGTTCCCTTTGCCATTCCATGCGGACGCGTGGGCTGGGTCGAGCGCAATTGTCCTCTCATAGGCAGCTAGCGCTTCCGGGAATCTTCCTACGTTATAGAGGACGTTACCAGTGGATTCCCCTACCACCGCATTATTTTCGTCAAGGGCAAGCGCACGCTCGCAGGCTTCTAGGGCTTCATCTGAACGCTTCAGAAAACTAAGGGCATTGGCCTTGTTAGCCCAGACAAAAGCGGACTGTGGGTCAAGCGACAACGCACGCTCACAGACGACAAGCGCTTCCTTCCACCGACGCTGTCGGCGGAGGAGATCGATCAATTCCGTCAGTAGCGCCAACTGCGGTTCAGCCTCGTCCATCGGGATGTAACTCTGGGCGCGCTCGAGCAATTTCGTCGCTTCATGGTACTGTTTGAGGAGAACATGTGTCTGTGCCTTGGCACGGATGGTGGGTACATCATAAGGATCATCAGTCGAAGCATTATTGAACGCGGCAAGCGCAATATCGCCTTGCTTCAGCTCTAAGGCTGCCAGCCCAAGTTCGCGCCAAAGCAATGGTGTCATTGCTTCTGGAGCCTCATCTTGCAAGGTTTGTGCTCGAAGAAGCACCTGCCGCCAGTTCTCGCGGCCAAACGCGGTGTGTACTTCCTGTATCAGGCGGGCTACCAGTCGCTCTTTAGGTGTCAGGGGTGTCTTTGCGATATCAAGGGTAGCTGTGCTGGCTACTCCATTGGCTAGCGCTGGTTGTGCCGTTAGTGATACGGTTGTGATCGGCCCAGCATAGCCTAAATCGCGCAGCAATCTGGTTAACCGTTCATCGTAAGGTAATTCATCAGTGAAGCGAAGGGCTTGAATGAGCTGCCAGTCTGGTGGCAATTCGCAGGTGCGGTACATCAGCGGCAGCAGTCGTTTGCCGAGCTTAACGTGCTGCCAGTAGGCGATACTCATTTCACGTGGTACCCAGTCTGAGGCGAGTGCATCGGGCGAGAGCAGCACAAGAAATGTGTCGCGAGCAGTAATCTCGGCGACGATGCGGTTCCACCATTCATCGCCACCATGCAGTCCGCCGGACACATCGTACCAGGCGGCATCGTCGCCCAGGTGCGCGCGCAGATCAGCGACGAGACGCCTGCCAAAATCGTCATCTTTGCTGCTATGGCTAAAGAACAAACGCACCTGCTCCATGGTCTCTCTCCTCGAAGGATCGTGATCCACGATTAACTTGACGGTATTCTAGCACGGGCCGCATGGTTCGTCACGGGAAAGATGGCTCAGAATCTATTGAGAAACACGATGCGTACCTGTCATGCAAGAGTACTATGAATGGATGGCAAATTGTCCGAGTGAGCAGGATTAGCCGCGGCATTCATGCCGCGAAGTTGGATTACCACGCATCTCGTCCGCGAAACTCAGCCGTTACAATGCGCGTACCACCTCGGTATTTCTGCCATCGTCATCCTCTCCCTTGGCATAGTCCCGTGGGTGTGGTAGAAACCAGATGAGAGGTGTGCTCCATCGGAGGCGCGCACCGCCTGTATGCTATGCCTACCACCCAAGGAGAACATTCCCATGGACCACCTTCCGAGCATGCGGAGCGACCCCAATCAGGCGCTGGTTGTCTCGTTCCCTGATGAAAACAAAGCGCAGGAAGTGCTGGAGACCCTGAAGCAGCTCAACGCCGCCCACGATGTCGCGCTCAGCAGCGCCGCCGTCATCCGCCGCGACCCGGACGGCAAGGTCAACATCCACGAGACGCGCGACTTCAACGCGAAGCAGGGCACCGTCGCGGGCGCGCTGGCGGGCGGGCTGATCGGCCTGTTGCGCGGCAATGCGCTGGCGGGCGCGGCCATCGGCACGGCGGCGGGCTTCGGCGCCA
>JAICKD010000020.1 GCA_025928125.1 Ktedonobacterales bacterium | reverse complement strand
CTGCCGCGCCGTGCGCTCTTTGCGCTGATCTTCAGTCTGATCCAGGGGGTGTTAGTCGCCATCACACCGTTCACCGGCGGGCTGACCGGCGCGGCGATCTCGATGGCGGCGTGGGGGCTCTTCAACGCGATGAGCAATGTGCTGCTGATCACCCTGCTGCAGCAAAAGCTGCCACGCTCGCTGATGGGGCGCATTATGGGCGCGTTTGGGTTCGCCAATTTCGGGCTGTACCCCATCTCGGTCGCGGTCGGCGGGGTGGTGGTGGATCGCCTGGGGCCGGAGATTCTCTTCGTCATTACCGGCGCGTTGCTCTTCCTGGCGATCCTCTACGGCCTCTTTCAGCCGGAGCTACGCAACATGTAACGCCAGATTGAGCGCCCAGTTTGGAATTCAGTTACCGATATCTGAACCCTCCCTTACCAAGGGAGGGTTTCTCCGTTCCTGGCGTTGATCCTCATCACAATGCGGCATCGCCAATGTGAGCCTCGTCACACTGCCTGCCAGATAGCAGTCTAACACCGCGTCGTAACGGCTGTCGTAACGCATGCGTGACGGCGCATGGGTAGACTGGCGGCAGATATCCCACCCGTCGGCGCTTGTATGCGGCGCCGGATAGGGCATCTCTGTTCATTACATCACGGCGCGACCAAGACGGACTCGCGGAATACCGAATGTTTGTCGTATAGTGCCAGGCATCTGTGGCGCTCTGTCTGCCACATCGGTAGAGGGCGAGTTCCCACCGCGAAGATTGGCGCGCCAGTCTCAGTCAAAGGAGTCTTCGACCATGTTCAACAGGCGTCGTGCGGCGCGAGGGGCATCCATTCCCTTATTGGCCGCAATGCTGGCAGTGGCGCTCACATCCCTTCTGGCATTTGCCCCGGCCGCTGGGGCAGAATCCGCGAAACAGACCGCGCCCGCCGATAGCGCGAATCGCCACGGGGTGAATCTGGCAAGCCCAGCGGTCGTGCGCATCGTCTCGGAGGTGGATGGCCAGGTCGTCTGCAAAGGGTGTAACTCTGGCGCTGACGTCACCTTCCCTCTCGATGGTGGCACATACGGTCTCGCGTTCACCGGATCTGGCGCGTTCATCAGCAGCGATGGCTATGTGCTGACCGCCGATCATGTGGTGGACTATACCAACAACGACCAGATCATCCTCGACTTCTTCAACCAGGCGGTCGCCGAGTTCGCACAGGTCTCGGGCTACAGCCAGGACGACGCGCAGTCGATCTTTCTCCAGCTTGTCGACGAAGACCTGATCAGAATCCCCACACAGGTGATTTCACAGAAGGTCTTCCTCTCCACGGCCTACACCGGGTCGCTGACGAATCCCGCGGGTGTGACTAGCTATGACATCACGCGCATCGTCGCCAACTCGCCCGTCGATAAGCAGGATGTGGCCATCGTCAAGGTCGAGGCGAAAGACATGCCTTACCTGCAACTGGCCCCAGCCAACAGCGTTCACCTGCAAGACACGATCACCGCGGTCGCGTATCCCGCCGACGCCGATACCGGCGACTTCACGGCGCTGCTCTCGCCGACGAGTGGCGGCAATGTCAACACCGCCAATTCGCTGCTGACCGCGTCGGTCAACACCGCCCAGGTGACGAGCCAGAAGACCTTCGCCGATGGCACGCCGGTCTATGAAACGACCGGCCTGGCCAACCATGGGTCGAGCGGCGGCCCGGTCATCGACACGCAGGGGCGCATCGTCGGCGTGGTCGACGCAATCGCCGTGCAGAACGGCCAGGAAGATACGCGCGTCGTCTATCTCATTCCGAGCGATGTCGCCGCTCAATATGCGCGCCAGTCGGGCGCGACCAGCGGTGGCGCGTTCATGGCCGCCTGGACCAAGGCGATCACCGAATACGACGCGACGGGGCCATGCCACTTCACCAACGCCAAGCGCGACCTGACGAGCCTAAAGAGCAACTATCCCGCGTTCGGTGGGGTGACCTCGTACCTGACCGAGGCGCAGAGCAAGGCGACCGCCGCTGAATGCCCTGCCCCTGGGCCAAGCGCTGGCCTGATCGCGGGCATCTGCGGTGGGCTGCTCGTGCTCCTGGCGATTCTTGGCGTGCTCGTCTTCATGCTGGTGCGCCGTAGCAGACAGAACCAGCCGCAGCCAGCGCTGGCTGCGAACTATGGCGCGACGCCAAATGTATATGGCCAGCCGACACCGCCCGGCGCCTATCCCCAGACACCGCAGTCCAGCACGCCGTATGCTCCAACGTTCCCCGGCGGCGCGGGTGCGGCTCCCTATGGCGCGCCACCCGTCGCGACACCACAGCCGCAGGCGTATCCGCCGCCACAGCAGCAGGTGTACGGCACTCCACCAGCCACGCCACAGCCGCCCGCGCCATCCGCGCCATCCGCGCCACCCGCGCCACCCGCGCCCACACCACAGCCGCAGCCGCCACAGCCTGTTCAACCGGCGCCCGCGTCGCGCCTCTGCGCCAACGGTCACGCGGTCAATGACCCGACTGCGCAGTACTGCCCGGTCTGCGGCGCGCCTGTCCAGTAAGCCCACATAGCTCGTCCAACACGCGGTGTCCCTCCTCAGCGAACTGGGGAGGGATATTTTCGTGGGCGCTTCTTCTACCGTATGCTCGAACGACTCCGTTAATGAGGTCTAGACTCGTGCGTCAAGAACTTGGTGGCTGATTGCCAGCGAGGCGCCAGTCCGCTCACCGCGATGTATGCCCTATGGCGTTACCCCCTGGAGGAACATAGCATTGACCAATCAGACAAGCGCTTCAACTAGCGTCTTCAGATCACGGCTGGCCGCGCTGCTGCGTCAGGGACACGCGGATGAGCGCGCCGCTGGCGACATGTTGACACCCGAGGAGCGCGAGCGGACAGGAACAGTAGACGCCTGGGCTCCCAAAGAGATCATCGTCCACAACGCATATTGGCGGGAGCGCGAGATCGAGCGCGCCGAGGCCCGTTTGCGCGGCGAAACGCAACCATCGTTTGCGGAGTACCTGCGCATGAACACCGAATCCTTCGCCGACCTCGCCACACATTCCTGGGATCAGGCCATCGCCCGCTCGCAGCGCGCCACAGAAGACCTGATCGCGGCCATAGAGCGACTGCCTGATTCCGCGTTGGTGGCCACGTCCGATGCTGCTGGTGGGCCAGAGGCGGTCGTGCTGCTCGCAAGTATCATCAGCAGCGGTTACCAGCACCCAGAGGAACACCTCGCCGAAATAGCCGCCGCGCGGGGTGACCAGGAACAGGCTACCGCTATCCAGCGGCGCATACTCGATGATGTCGTCGCACTGGATGCCGGCGCTGATGTCACAGCGACCGTGCGCTACAATCTGGCGTGCGCGCTCGCCACCCACGGACCTCGCGCGGAAGTCATCACCCTGCTGCGCCAGTCATTCGCTGATAGTCCCCGCCTGATTGCCTTGTCACGCCAGGATACCGACCTCGATCCGCTACGCGACGACCCTGACTTTCAGGCGCTGATCGCTGAGGAGCAGGCCGAGCCGGTGGAGTGATCAGGCCGTGGCCTCTCCACTGGAGGGCTGAGCCGTCGCATCCTCCTGAAGTCGCGTGCCAACCATCCCCTGCGCCGCGCGACGAGCGCTGAGATCACCACCACGTCCGCGAAGGATGTAGGCGAAGGCGACGGCTACCAGCGCGCCCACTATCGGTCCCACGATGTAGACCCAATAGTGGTCGAAGTTGCCCAGCACGAGATCGGGGCCAAACGAACGGGCCGGATTCATCGAGGCGCCGCTGATCGGGCTTGACCAGAGGCCAGCTAGGATGATGTAGCCACCGACGCCGAGCGCGGCGATGGTCCCGACGTTTTGCGCCTTCGACGCGGTACCCAGGATGGTGCTAACCAGCCCAAGTGTCAGCAAGAACTCCATGATGGCGGCCTGGAGATCGCTTACGCCTGGGCCTGGCTCGGTCGCGCCGAGCATGCCTATCTTGCCGAACATCGCCCACAGTACCAGGCAGGCGAGTGTCGCTCCGACCAGTTGGGCGAGGATGTACCCCGGCACGCGACGCCAGTTGAAATCGCCGCGCGCCGCGAATGCGATGCTGACCGCCGGGTTGAGGTGCGCGCCCGAGACCGCGCCCATGAAGAGGATGATCGCCAGCACCATCAGTCCGGGAGCCGTCACCGCGGCAGCCCGCTCGATGGCTCCATTGCTGAACGCGCCTACGACGCCGCCACCGGCTCCTACGAGCACGAGAAAGAACGTCCCGAGCACCTCTGAGAACAATCGCCGCCATTCGTGCCGGGGATTGTCGAAATCCCGTCCCGTGGGCGACTCCAGCTCGAAAATGGCTTCGAGCGATCTTCCCTGCGTCGGCGTGCGCCCATTGCCGTGCGCGATGCCGGGCTGGCGCTCGTCAGGATTCACCATTGCGCTCACCTCGCAGTACTCCTTGGCCTCCAGGACTGTTCATGTTGTTTACGGAACAGATCAGGCCGATAACCATGCCGCCATGGCACAGCCGCGATTGCGACGCGCGCCATACGCAATATGTAGAAGCCAGACGCCTGCCGTGCCACATCCAAACGGAGGGTCTACAGAGGAAGTGCCTTCCTCTCCTAAAGCAGCAGGGTGAGCCTGTCCCGCGGGCGAACGGCCAAAAGCGGACGGGCTTCGCTTGACGCGCATGATATACTGCATTAACACGCAACGTCGAAGCTGACGGGGAGCGCGCGGGCAGCGAGGGCTGTCTGCGCGCTTTGGTTTCAGGGTACATGCCCCATACCTGGCATCACTGGCCCACCACGCGAGGCTGGCGCCTCCACGATACACGGTGAGGCAGTGGCGGAGACAACTGGATGCGCACCGACGCACCGCTCGATCAGCGAGCCGAAGGCAGCCAACCTATGAGCGAGCCACAGACCGACGATCAGCCTTTGATGGCGCCATCGCCGAGCCTGTCCGCTCTGCTTGACCTCTGCTCGCGGTACATGAACGACGACGACCTGGCCCTCATCCACGAGGCGTATCAGGTAGCGACGGCGGCGCACGCGGGCGTCAAGCGCAGGTCTGGCGAGCCGTTCATCGAGCATACCATCGCGGTGGCCGGGATTCTCGCGGAGTTGGCGATGGACGCGCAGGGGATCGCCGCAGCGCTGCTCCACGATACCGTCGAGGACACGACGACAACGCTGGATGGTCTGCGCGAGCAATTCGGGCCGGTGATCGCGGCGATTGTGGATGGCGTCACCAAGTTCGATGCGGTCGAGGCGCCCAGGGACAGCAAGGGCGGCGAGGCGAATGCGCCAGCGCTCGTGTCCGCAGCCGACGGCGTCGTTGACCCGCAGGCGGCGCGCGCGCGCAAGCTGCGCGAGCAGGCCGAGACCGTGCGCAAGCTCTTTCTGGCGATGGTCGCCGATCCGCGCATCGTCCTGCTCAAGCTGGCCGACCGGCTGCATAACATGCGCACGATGGCGGCGCAGACGCCGATCAAGCGTGAACAGAAGTCGCGCGAGACCATCGAGCTCTACGCGCCTTTGGCTGGGCGCATCGGCGTCCACGTCTTTCAGTCCGAGTTGGAAGACCTCGCCTTCTCCTTCCTGATGCCTGTGGAGTACGCGCGGACCGTCAAACGTTTGCGTGAGGAAGAGACGAAACGGTTGCGCTGGGCCGAGCGCATGCGCGAGCGGATGGCGCACGAGCTGCTGGCGAGCGGCATCCCGGCGGCGGTCAACTGGCGTGTCAAGCGGCCCTACCGCGCGTATCTGGAGACGCAGGAGACCGGCATGGATGTCGCGCAGCTCCACGACGTGTTTGCGTTCCGCATTCTGGTCAACACCTCGGAGCAGTGTTACGCGGCGCTCGGCATCATCCACCAGCTCTGGCATCCCTACCTGGAACGTATTCGTGACTACATCGCCGGACCCAAGATCAATGGTTATCGCTCCCTCCACACCGCCGTCTTCGCCCTCGATGGCCGCCTCGCCCAGATGCACATCCGCACCCACTCGATGCACATCGCCACCCAGCACGGTATCGCCACCACCTGGCTGGATCGCGCCGAGTCGGGCGAGCGGGGGCCGGTGACCTCGGCGCTCTGGCTGGCGCATCTGCCCGACTGGGTCTCGCAGCTGGGGCGCTGGCAGGACGAGCTGCGGCTGAGCGCGTCCGACTTTCTGGAGGCGCTGCGCGGCGAGGTGCTGGAAGACCAGATCTTTATCTTTACACCCAAAGGAGATGTGCGCGAGCTGCCTCCAGGGGCGACGGTACTCGACCTTGCCTATCAGATTCATACCGACATTGGCAGCCACGCCGCTGGCGCGATCATCCAGCGCAACTCGCGGCAGGGGGTGCTGACCTCACGCGAGGTGGGGTTGGACTATGTGTTGCGAACGGGCGATGTCGTGCGCATTTTGACCAGCGCCGAGGCAATGCCGCGACCCGACTGGCTCACCATCGTCGCCACCCGCACCGCCCGCGAGCGCATCAACCGCTCGCTGCGCAGCCAGCAACGGGCCAGTAGTGGCGCGCTCCCCGGCGAGCCGCCACGCCCGCAGCCGCTGAAGCACCCTTCGGGGCGGCTGGCGCAGATCCAGCTTGCCCGCTGCTGCTTCCCGTGTCCAGGGGACGCGATTCTCGGCGTGGCCGACCGTGGCAGCGGCCTCACCATCCATCGCACCTGTTGCCGCACGCTGCGGATGACGCTGGACCGCCGACTGGCGCGCGGGACAACGAACGGCGGGACGGTGCAGGTGCGCTGGGAGCAGCTTCCGGCGATGCCGTATCGCATGGCGTTCGCGATCTATGGGCAGGATCACCAGGGGTTGATGCACCAGGTTTCCGAGTGTGTGGCACAATTAGGACTGAACGTGTATCGCAGTGTGGCCATCGCCCATCAGGATCGCTACAAGGCGGCGATCCTCCTTACGCTGGACATGCTGCCGACAACCCGGCGCGAACAGGTGATGCGCCGACTGCGGGTGGTGCAGGGCGTGACCCAGGTGGAGCGCGACCAGCGCAACGGCTGCGAAAACGTTCTGCGGTAGTATTTGGGGGATCCACTCTCGGCCATAAATGGCCGGAGCTAGGAATGCAGAGACCATGAATGGTCGTCTCGCCCTCTCGGGCGAGCAGGGCGGAGCCTGACGGGCATTTATGCCCTCCGTCGTCCTTACCCCGGCCTTGAAAGGCCGGGACAGTCACCGCTATTTGACCATCCTGGCACACGCACAACGGGTGATTCTCATGGATATCGATGCGCTGCAATCAACACAACCTGAGCCTTCCGTCATCCCGCCGGGCCTTCTGCTCGATGCGGGCGCGGAGCGTCTGCGGCAGACCATCGTTGGCTATCTGCCACCCGACGATGTCGCGTACGTCGAGGCGGCCATCCAGCTAGCGGTCCAGGCGCGGGTGGAAAGCGCGGGGGCAACCGACGAGCGGGTGACAGGCGTCTTGCGCCAGGATTTCGCCTATGTGCTGGCGGTCGCCCAGACGTTAGCCGAGGCGCTGCATATCGACGCGATCACGCTGGCGGCAGTGCTGCTCGATCAGGTCGTGGGGGCGCGGCTGGTCGATCTCGGCGAGGTGCGCAAGCGGCTAGGCGGCGACTTCGGCGAGCAGGTCGCGGAGACCATCGCCAGCCTGGAGCGTTTCGACGCCTTGCAGCGCCCAGCGGTTGCCCTGCGGCGCAGCGCCCAGAGTAACGTCCAGAAGAGTAACGTCCAGAGCGGCGGCGAGCCAGAGGACGTTCCCCGCGAACGGCGGCGCGGACGTGCGCGCCAACGCCAGCAAGACGCCGACGCCTTACGCAAGATGTTTGTCGCGATGGCCGAGGACCCGCGCGTTGTCGTCATCAAGATCGCCGACCACCTGCGGCAGATGCGCGAGGTACGGACAGCGGCCGATTACTGGCACGCGCAGGCGGCGGAGGGCAACGGGCAGGCGCACGACGGCGAGACCGCCTCATCGCCTGCGGAGACGGCGACGCCAGCGCCTCGCCCGGCATACAGTCTGGACGAGTGCCGCATCATGGCGCAGGAGACCCGCGAGATCTTCGCGCCACTCGCCGGGCGCCTCGGCATGGGGCGCGTCGAGGGCGAACTGGAAGACCTGGCGTTCGCGGTACTCGAACCAGAGGAGTACGCCTGGTTGCGCGATGCCGTCGCCGAGGAGACCGAGGGCCGCAGCCGCTACGTGCGCCGGGTGATCGCGATGCTGCGCGAGGAGATGCAGAAGATCGGCATCCCCGCTGAGGTATCGGGCCGGGTCAAGCACCTCTACAGCATCTACAAGAAAGTGCAGCGCACCGGCAGCCACGACCTCTCCTCACTCTATGACATGCTGGCGTTCCGCATTATCGTCGGCAGCGTCGGCGAGTGCTATCTGGTGCTGGGGCATGTGCATGAACTCTGGCGTCCGAAGGATGGACGCATCAAAGACTTCATCGCCAGCCCCAAGCCCAACGGCTATCAGTCGCTGCACACCACTGTCTTCTGCCTGGACGACCAGCTTGCCGAGATTCAGATTCGCACGCGCGAGATGCACGAGATGGCGGAGTACGGCGTTGCGATGCACTGGTACTACAAGGATATCGGCGACAGCGCGAAGGCGACGGCGCGGCCGCTGCAATCCTGGGTGCAACAAGTGAAGGACTGGCAGCAGGAGCTGCAATCGCCCGGCTCGACGGCGACTCAGCGCGCGCTGGAGGCTGTGAAGGGCGACGTGCTGCGCGAGCAGATTTACGTCTTCACGCCCGCGGGCGACGCGCGGGAGCTTCCCGCTGGCTCGACGCCGCTCGACTTCGCCTTCCGCGTCCATACCGATCTGGGGCTGCATGTCGCCGGGGTGCGCATCACCTCGGACGATGGCATGGGGCGGCTGAGCAAAAAACTTGTTCCGCTGGACTACGTGCTGAAAAACGGCGATGTGATCGAGATTCTCAAGCGCAACGACGCCCATCCTACGCGCGACTGGCTCAAGATCGTGCGCACAAAGGTGGCCCGCGACCGCATTCTGAAGTATCTCAAGGGCCACGAGCGCGACATCGATCTGCAAATGGGACGCGAGCGGCTGGACCGCGAACTGCGGGCGATGGGGCTGCGCAAGGGCCTCGACGACCTGCCCGAGGACGATCTCGAATGGCTCGCTGAGGAGCTGAAGCAGGCGGATGTGGAGTCGCTGCTGGTGGCGTTGGGTGCAGATAAGCTGCGGATGGCGCCAGTGCTGGCGAAGCTGCGCGAGCGGCTGCATCCACCGGAGGAGGCGAGGCCGGAACTGCCGCAGATGTTGCCCACGCGCGAGGCGGAGGTTGAGGTCAGCGTGCAGGGGATGGGCGGCATGATGACGCATCTGGCCACCTGTTGCAGTCCGCTGCCGGGTGACGATCTCTACGGCTTCGTCACGCGGGGACGGGGCGTGGTCATCCATCGCGCCGACTGCCCGAATCTGCGGGCGATGCTGGAGCGCCAGCCGGAGCGTGGCATCGCGGTCAGCTGGCCGCGGCTCGATGGCGGCGAGACGTTCCGCGCGCCGATCATCGTGGAGGGCGCGGATCGCACGGGGCTGCTACGCGACGTGACGGGCGTGATCTCGGTGGCCAAGATCAATATGCTGCGGGTGGAGGTGGTGACGCGCCACCGGCCCGAGCGCGCGGTGATAAACGCGGTGCTCGAAATCCGCCATCCCGAGGAGCTGGAGAACATTCTGCGCGAGATTCGCAGTGTTTCTGGCGTGCTCTCCGCCGAGCGGCGCGAGCCTACCACGAAGAAGCCGCCCGACGCCGCACCCGCCGGGAAGCCGCCGAAGCCCGCAAAGCCGCCAGCACGTGGGCGGAAGGGGTAGCCCTCTCCCCCAGCCCCTCCCCTAAAAGGGAGGGGAGCCAGAGCCAGAAACCCCGACAGGCATCGATCTCCAATCGTGCTCAATATCCCAGGATGAACACGACTGACACCTATTTCGCCTCGGTCGTTGTCACTTGACCATGGGCCGAGCCTGGCGAATCCAGAGCTTGAACCAGCCCAAGGACACCACCCCATGCGAACGTGTTATCCTCTACTCATGGGCAGAAGAAACTATCTGATTGAAGGCGTGTCCGGCGCCGGCAAAACGGCGGTCTGCACAGAATTGCAGCGGCGCGGCTACCAGGCCATTCATGGTGACGATGAATTGGCGTATCAAGGCGATCCGGAGACGGGTCAACCCACCGATGGCCTCAGGCACGAGCACTCGGCTACCTTCATTTCCGAGCACCACATTTGGGATGTCGAGAAAGTCAAAGCCTTCGTCGCCAACCAGGAGGAGGCGGTCACCTTTTTCTGCGGTGGTTCGCGGAATCTTTCCAAATACGTCGCGTTATTTGACGGCGTGTTTGTCCTTGAGGTCGACCTGGACACCAGCCTCCGGCGGATTGCTGAGCGAGTAGCGCTGGACCCAACGGACTGGGGCGGAACACCAGCGGAGCGGGAAATCACGGTGCGCATGTATCACTCGAAAGAAGCCCTTCCGCACAACGGTACGATCATCGACGCTACGGCGCCGCTCGCGCGCGTCGTGGACGAAATCCTTCGTCACATCGACGCAAGAAGCACATAGCGCACGTTCATTTGGGCGAACAACATCTCGTGTTGAACGGGGTCAGCGGCGCGCCGAGAGCGGTTGTGGAGTTGCCCTCAGTCAGGTGGGGTTCCAGGTGGATGCGTCGTGGCACGCCCTCGTTCTACAACAGCACACTCTAACGCTGGAGTAAAGCCTGAGGCGCCTTACGCGGCGGAGAGTGATATTGAAAGTTACGGGAGAGTAGGATACCAAGGAGTACGATGAACAATACAAGTAAAATCGTACTCGCTACAATGATAAATCGGTCCAGTTTTTCAGTATCAACATATCTATTGATTACATAATAGAGTATCAGTCCAAGAAACCCGCCAAACGTATTCGTGATGACATCCGTGATATCGGTTACTCCAATGGCGAATACAAATTGAATCGTCTCGACTGCAAGACTGAAAAGGAATATTATTGCGAGCCTTCGCCAGAAGGTAGCTCGTTTGAGATTGACACTTAAAAGCAAGCCGAAGGGAATAAAAACGACAAAATTATAGATGGTCTCTCTCACATTATGGCGCGAAATATCCGCGAATGGAATCAAGTTCAGGCTTCTCGTCTGGTAATCCAGTACTGAGGATAAATCAAGTGAAAATTTGAACAAAACCAACCAGAGCAGGATGAGCAGGTACAAGGCTAATAGTGTTCTAGACAATGCCTTCACTCGTGGTACCTCTGAATCTTTTGGCAATTATTGCGACCACGTCCGTGATGACCTCGACTGACCGACCTCGGCAGCGCGAGTGTGAGCGAACGGATGCGGATCGCCGGAGCCAGTCTAGCATGCTATTCACTGCTGCACAAGCGAGGCTGGCGCATAACCACCGCTGCCCATCGCACAGGAATGGACAGGCATGGCAATGCGCCACCACCCGCTCCCCTGACCCCTTCCCTAAAAGGGAGGGGAGTCAGAAACGCTGCCCTTTGTAGGTTTCACCCCGGGCAACGCCTGGATGAGTCCGCGCAGGCGGACTTCGTGGCCGTAGGCCCTTCAGGCGCGGTTTCAACCGCCCGCGCCCTTATCTCTTCTACCCCTTCTTCGCGCTCTTGCGGCCCTTTGCCGCCTGGCGCTTGCCTGTGCCATTGGCGTCTGAGGCGGCGGCGCCGTTCGTGGCGGGCGCGTAGCCGTTGCTGCCGCTGGACGCCTGGGCCTCCAGCGCCTCTAGCCGCTCGGTCAGCTCGCGGTTGCGCTGGCGTAGCTCCTCCAGGTCTTTGCGCAGCTGGCGCGTCTCATCGGCCGCCGCACGTCCCTGTTGCAGCGTGCGAATCGCCATCCGCGCCATACGCACCACCCGCTCCTCGGGACTGCGGTCCACCAGCCGTTGGAGCGCCGGAATCGCCCGCTGGTCGCCCCAGGCCGCCAGCGCCGCGATAGCCTGGAAGACCGCCAACTCCCACGGATCGTCTAGCGCCGCGATCAGCGCATCCACCGCGCGCACCTGCGCCTCGCCCTCGATCCGCCGGGTCGTCGCCAGAATGCGCAGCCCATTGGCGGCGACCATCCGCGCGTCCTGCGGCTTCGAGAGATCGAGCCAGCCCGTCAGCGTCTCCACACAGCGGGGATCGCCCAGCGCGCCCAGCCCAGCGAAGACGCCCGCGCGGATCGTCTCATTCCACGAGCCACGGTCGAGCAGCGGCACGAGGCGCTCGTAGGCGTCGGAGACGTTCGTCTTGCCTAGCGCGGTCGCCGCCGCCGCCTCCACGAAGTAGCTCGGCTCGCCCTTCGCCAGCAGCGCCGTCAGCGTAGCCGCCGCGCGCTCGGCCAGCGCCGCCTGCTCGGGCGCATGGAAGACGCCCAGCGCCGCCACGATGGCCCGCCGCGCCTTTGGCTCATCCACCTTGTCTAGCGCGCCAATTAGCGCGTTGAGCGCCCGCTCGTTGCGTTGCCGCCCTATCGCCTCGGCAATCGCCCCGCGCACCGACCAGAACGACTCCTCGATCAACCGCGTTTCTAGCGCCGCGATGCTCTGCGGATCGGCCAGCCGTCCCAGCGCCTCCGCCGCCTCGATCCGCCCCAGCACGTCGGGGTCGTGCGCCAGTTGGTAGCGCAGCATCTCGGCGGGCCGCTCGAAGTCCAGCGTCTTGATGATCCAGCCGCCCTGGTCGAAGCGCACCGAGAATGGCCGCCGGGGCAGCGGGAAGTAGAAGGTCTGCTCCGCGCTATCCACCTGGACGCGGAAGGTCGTCAGCGTCGCCTTCGCCTTCGGGTCGTCGCCGCGCATGCCATCTTTGTCAGGGACCATGAAGGCGATATCCACTGGCGTGACGAAGATCGGCGTCTGCTCGGTCACCTCCTGCGTCTGGCGGACCGTCAGCCGTGCCAGCATATGCTCGTCATCCCAGGAGTAGCGCACGTTGAACTCAGGATGCCCCGCCTTGTAGAGCCACTGCTCGAAGAAGCGCGCCAGGCTGCGCCCGGTGGCCTCCTCGAAGGCGCGCTCCAGGTCGGCGGTGATGACCTCGCGCCACTGGTTGCGCCGCGTGTAGAGCTGGACGGCGCGCCAGAATGGCTCCTCGCCGACGACGAACCGCAGCATATTGAGCGTCAGCGCGCCCTTCTCGTAGACATGGCGGTCGAAAAGCTCGTTGCCGTTCTTGCGGTAGACGTTGTAGACGATGGGGCGCCGCCCGCGCGCGTCGGCCTCCAGATACGCCTGGAGATAGTCGCGCATCTCGGTGCGGAACTCGTCCACACCATCCGAGTGCTCGCGCCAGGTCGCCTCGTAGAAGTCCGCCGACGACTCCTTGAGCCACGTATGCGCCCAGTCGCGCACCGCCAGCATGTCGCCATGCCACTGGTGCACCAGCTCGTGCGCGACCACCGGCTCCGGCGTGTAGTCGAGGATGGCGCGCGCGTCGGGCAGCAGCCGGTAGCTGTGGGTGGTGGCGCTGGCGTTCTCCATCGCGCCGGTAAACTGCTCGGCGACGATCTGCGCGTACTTCTCGTAGGGGTAGTCCACGCCGAAGCGCTCGGAGAAGTACTCGATCATCGCGGGCGTCTTATCGAACATGAAGTGACCGTCGGCCTCGCGCCCCTTCGGCACGTAGTAGTTGACCGGGATATCGCGCCAAGACTCCTTCAGCTCGGTGAACTCGCCCGCCACCAGGGTAATCAGATAGGCGGGATACGGCTCCTCCATCCGCCAGGACCACGTATTATGGCCATCGCTCGTCTCGCCGACACCTTCGAGCTTGCCGTTGGAGAGGACGAAGAAGCCCGTCGGCACGGTCGCGCGGAGCGAGGTGGTGGCGCGGTCGTTGGGGAAGTCGTGGCAGGGGAACCAGAAGTGGTGGTATTCGGTCTCGCCCTG
>JAICKD010000841.1 GCA_025928125.1 Ktedonobacterales bacterium | reverse complement strand
TGGCCCGCGCGGCGCTTATGGCGGCTGCTGGTGCATGTTCTGGCGGGTGTCTCGCGCGCAGTTCGGCGAGCAGTGCGCCCACGATGGCGCGGGCAATAAGGCGGCTTTTCACGAGGTTGTTATGCGCGGAGACGTTCCCGGATTGCTCGCCTACTCAGATGAGAAGCCGGTGGGCTGGTGTGCCGTCGCCCCGCGCGAGGTCTATGCCGCGCTCGAACGTTCCACGACCCGCAAGCGCTTCGACGACGAGCCTGTCTGGTCCATCACCTGCTTCTATGTGGCGCGCGGCTGGCGGAAGCGTGGAGCCAGCACCGCGCTGGTCAACGCCGCGATTGAGCACGTACGCAGCCAGGGTGGCACGATGCTCGAAGCGTATCCCACACTCAACGAGCCGGGAATGAAGCCACCATCGAACTCCGCCGCCTACATGGGGCTGAGCGAGGTCTTTCGCGACGCGGGCTTTGTCGAGGTAGCGCGCCCCAGCAATACCCGCCGTGTCACCATGCGCTATGCTATCAAGGGATAAGCTCATCCGCGCACTGAGATGAGATACGAGAAAGCGAGGCCATGATGACAGACCAGGATGCGACTAGAGGCACGCCGCAGAGTTTTCCCGCGTTCGCGAGCCTGCCGCTCGCCGGAGCGTGGCTCCAGGATCATGGCCTCGTGCTCGACGAGATCAGCGGGACGCGGGTCACAGCGCATATCGACCTGGACGCCAGGCATCTCACGCCGTGGGGCGTCATCCATGGCGGCGTCTATACCACCGCCATCGAGAGCGTCGCCAGCGTCGGGGCATCGGCGGCGGTTTTTGGGCAAGGGCAGTTCGCCGTTGGCCTCAACAACACCACCGACTTTCTGCGTTCAATGCGCGAGGGTACGGTTGATATCGTCGCCGAGCCGGTCATCCAGGGGCGCACGCAGCAGCTCTGGCGCGTCACGATCACGCGGCGCGCCGATGGGAAGGCTGTCGCGCAGGGACAGGTGCGGCTGCATAACGTGCCGTTACCGAACGAGTGATCTCACCATCAGCTTTCAATCGTCCGCATACGCCTCGTAGGTCATGACTGTCACCAGGCCATAGATCGCGTGCGGGATGATGTCCGCCGCCCAGCTAGCTGCGCCCCATGTCTTTGGATTGGTGGCGCCCGTTATGGTGGCGGGAACATCGCTCGTGGCCATCGCCGCCGCGCCGAGCGCCAGCCCTGCCAGGGGGACAGATACGCGTCTGCCGAGCAGTGGCCGCGCCAGCCCATAGAGCGCGCCAATGCCCAGCCCGGTCGTGTAGCCCATCAGCGCGCCCAGCCCGGTGAGGCGGTGCTGCGCCTGTTGCTGCTCATCGTCACTGATGTTGCCTTTGCTGTTCGCTTCGGCTTCAAGCGGGATACCAACAGCCTGGGTAAGCGTACCCGCGACCTTTTCAGGTACTTCGCTCGACGCGCGCCCGCGAATGGCGATATCCAGGTAGGTGGCGATATTGAGCGCGGTGGTTCCGGCAGCGCCCGCCGCCGTTCCGCGCGAGAGATGGCGTAACATCAAATGGCTCCTGTGATCCTTCACATGCCCTCACGAGTAGTGAGGGCATCCTGCAATAAGTCCAGATATCGCAACATTGGGGCCAGTCGGCTGCGGCTGGCGTATGATCCGCAGAGCGCTTGACAGGGCTTGTTACCCTGAACGTAACACGAGCACACAGGACGTGGCAGGATTCGCGCGCATCGGACGCGGTGGTATGCGGTCAGGGAGC
>JAICKD010000760.1 GCA_025928125.1 Ktedonobacterales bacterium | reverse complement strand
GGCTACGGCCAGGACGGCCCCTATAGCCAGCGCGCCGGGCATGACCTCAACTACATCGGCTATGCGGGCCTGCTGGCGCATCTGGCGCGTCCGGGAGAGGTGCCCGTCCTGCCGGGCGCGCAGTTCGCCGATATCGCGGGCGGCTCGCTGATGGCCGCAACCGGCATTCTGGCGGCGCTGGTTGGCCGCGCCGTGACTGGCGAGGGCCGCTATGTCGATGTCTCGATGACCGATGGCGCGCTCTCGCTGCTGCCGATATTGGGTACCCGCGTGCTGAACGGCGCGCCGGAGCCAGGGCCAGGTGAGGCGGAGCTGACTGGCGCGCTGCCTGGCTACAACATCTACGTGACCAGCGATGGCCGCTATCTCACCGTGGGCGCGCTGGAGCCAAAGTTCTTTGCGAACCTCTGCCAGCGCCTGGGGCGGCCCGACCTGGTCGCGCGCCAGTTCCCCCACAACGCCGCCGACCGCGACGCGACCATCGCCGAGATGGCGGCGATCTTTCGCACGAAGACGCGCGACGAATGGCTGGATGAGCTGGCGGGCGCCGATGTCTGCGTTGGCCCGGTCAATACGATCACCGAGGCGCTCGCCGATCCGCAGCTACGCGCACGTGGCATGACGACCCACGGCAGCTATGGCGACGCGGAGGGCGAGGGAGACGCGCTGCGCTATACGCCAGCGGTCAGCGATGCGCCGTTCACCCTGCGCCAGGGGCTACCCACGCTCGGTGCGGATACCGCTGACGTGCTGCGCGAGGCAGGCTACACTCAGGACGAGATCACTGCATTGGCGGCTGCGGGAGCGATAGCGCTGGGCGAGTGATACCACTTGTGGTGAGGTTGTTGGCGCAAACCGCAGACCCTCTCCCGCAGACCCTCTCCCCCAGCCCCTCCCCGACGCGGGGAGTGGAGCCAGAGAGAGAGAGAGAGAGAGACCACCCGGCGCTGACAATGCGACAATGCGACAATGCGACAACGCCTGGGGCTGCGTCTGGGTCTGGTTCCCCCTCCCTTTTAGGGGAGGGGGTTAGGGGGAGAGGGCGGTTGCCCCAGTGTCAGTGACAACATCCCAGGCGAAACCAGTATGATACTCATTGCGCCAAACCGCCTGCGAACTACGAGATCCGCAGTGGGCCGCGCCGCACGCTCTCGCGCATCGCGTCAAGCTCGCCCGCTGGCACATATTCCACCCACCAGGTGACGCCCGCCTCGGCCAGCGCCTGCATCAGGGCGCGATCCTGCTCCCAATCGTCGGAGCGGCTCCGTCCGCCCAGCTTGATCTCATAGGGCTTGCCGCGCTCCTCTTCGCTGCGGTGACTCTCGACGAACGCTTTGAGCGCGCGTACCTCGTCGGGCGTCCAATCACTCCATTCCCCAGCCGCGTGATGCTTGTAGAGGCAGCAGCCATCGTAGCGCGCCGCCCGCAACGACGGCCCTTTGAGCGGCCAGCCGCCACCTACCAGAATCGGAATGCGCGGCTGCTGCACTGGCGTCGGCAGGAAGGTCATCGCGTTGACCTGGAAGTAGTGGCCGTCATAGCTGAACGGCTCGCCGCTCCACAGCCCAACGATGACATCCAGCGCCTCGTCGAGGATCTTCGCGCGCTCCTTCGCGTCCCGTACCTCGTTGACGCGACTGAAGCCCGCCTCACCGACGTCGCCCGAGCCGACGCCTAGAATGAAGCGCCCATTCGATAGCTGGTCCAGCGCGACCGCCTCGCGCGCCACCTTCCACGGTCGGCGGCGGTTGAGCGGCGTTACCGACGTACCCAGCCGGACCCGCCTCGTGCCGACGGCCATCGCCGCCAGCGCGATCCAGGGGTCGCAGGTCGGCACAGCGCCGTCACTCTGGTGGACGATATAGTCTTCGACAAACACACCGTCCCATCCGGCCTCTTCCGCCATGCAACCCAACTCCGCCAGCACACGCGCATCGCCACAGACGCCACCATTGGGCAGCGAGAGTCCATATTGCATTGCGCTCTCCTGTATGAGTCGTTCCATACGTATATGAGCAGTATCGCCTGAAATCAAGACATCCCTTGTCATATTCGGCGCATGCTATACTGTTTATCATTCGGTTGCTTTGTTTGGACGGGAATGGCGCTGATACTGCTGGGGGAGCAGAAACGTGAAACCACTACGCGCGCGG
>JAICKD010000015.1 GCA_025928125.1 Ktedonobacterales bacterium | reverse complement strand
CCGAGAAAGACGTAGACAAGGTTGCCGAGCAGCGCTTTCACGACTCGCTCGACCCTGTTTTTTCTACGTCCCCGTCGTTGTGCTGACGCCCTGTTCCGGCCCACTCTCTACCACCTCACTCGTGCTGGTTACCGACACTCACATCTCTTTATGGGGTCAGCATGACCCGATTGGTATACGCGTTGATGGCCCAGTCCGCGTCGTAGGCGGTGATGCTATCATGTTGCACCCAGGTGAAACCCAGATACCAATGATGCGGAAACCGCGCCGATGGCTTGTATGGACCAACGATCGGTTCCGGGTCTAACGTGTTGCGCATATCGCCGGTCTTGAATCGGTCGCCATAATAGAACGACCAGAGCGAGTAGACCCCGAACTGGTTGGAGAAATGGCCGCCAATCCAGGTGCTTATCGGGATCTCCTGCCTGCTGGTCGATGAATTCCCCTCGGAATCGCGGTAGACCAGTCCCTGAATATTGGCCGGGAAGTGTGTATTAGGGTCGTTCGAGGACCATGCGCCCGTCACCAGCACGGAGTGCAGACCGCCGTTGATAAACACTATGGCCGGTTCCTGCCAGTTCTTCAATCCGCGTACGATGAGCGTTGTCGCCTCGAGTACCTGCTGAGCGTATGATGGCTGGATCCTGTGGGCAAACTGCCAGCGATAGATATAATCGTGAACCGCGCTGCCACTGACATCATAGTGCTGTACGTCATTGGCCGCGGAGCGTGGGTCATTGCCAAAATCAGGGGCGATATTCGTGATGCCGCCCACCTGGTTGGTTGGTTTCGCGTACCCCCACTCGCTGCTGCCGGATGTCTGGTTGTATTGCTCCACTGATGTCTGGTACGCGCTATTCGGGAATTTGAGCGACTTGCCCGCTTTCAGGTAGTCGTAGTTGACCAGCCCAACAACATCGGCCACCGCGCAGGCGTTGCTGAGCGTCTGGGGCCAGATGGTACCGCCAATAGCCTGATTCATCCGGGTTTCATTGACACCATAGTACGTGCCGGTGCAGGTGGAGCAACTGGCTTCGGTGTTGGTATGCGTGAGCGCGATAGCCAGCAATCCACCGGAGATGGCGATGAGGGCGAACGCGAGCCGAATAGCAATCCGCTGCCTGGGTGTCATGGTGACCCTTCTGACATATGTCTTGGCGAGCCCTGTTCTCTCCTTTGCCCGCGTCATCTACGAACGAGTCCACGTCGCATCGAGGCCATATGGAGCGGGCGCATGCGTCATACAGCGCACTTTCTCATGTCCCCGCTGGCGGATGTCTGCAAACTGTACTGAAAAACCAACCTCAACCACGATAGCGGGTACCAGGCAAGTTTTGACACTCCGCACGGGCTAAAGCCCCACGGATTCTCAGAAAACGCACAGCCCAACGGCTCACGTTAGCTCCTGAAGGGCCTGCCCGGCCCCAAAAGGCGTTGACTGCATCGCCAGGCGAGCTAGGCTCTAAAATAAACTCTGGCTCAAGCGCAGCGCACCACGTCCAAGATACGGTAGTGCTTTTACCCGTGGGAACGATTTACCACGGAACCGCCGAAACACTATTTGATTGGTGAGGTGCAAGATGCCTATGAGGCGATTTTCGCATAATAGGGAGGAATCGGCAATGTGTATAGACCATCTGGCTGCGGCAGAACACGCCTCACCACGGCCGGTGATTTGCGGCGGCCTAAAGCTCTTGTCAAGTCGGAAAAAAGCATCAGGGCCATCTCCTTGAGGAAATAGCCCTGATTGACGCATGGTCGTCAGCAATTAGCGCATTGGCTGTTTGCGCGGTCCGGTGGTTGGGCCGCCAGATGCGCCGCTGGCTGAATTGTTGGTGGAGGGACGATCCGAGTTGACCGGAACGCTTGGGGCGGACGTATCATCCGCCTCTGCCTCTGGCGCGGGTACCTTCACCCGCTGGACTGTTGGCGGCGTCGGTGTCTCGCTGGCTCCATTCGTGCCGTTCGCGCCGTTCGCGCCGTCTGGCGAGCCATCGCTGGTCGAGCCTTCCACCGTGCGCAGGCCCGGCACGCGCGCCATCAGGTCGCTCATCTTGACGCCCGTGAGCGCCTCCAGAATGACTGGCATCTGCGCCAGCATGTTCACCACATCGCCGGTCACGCGGCTGGCGCCAAGGTTGCTGCCGTTCGCGCCGCCGGTCGAGACGATGCTGATCTTGTCCACCTTCGCCAGCGGCTCGGCAATCGCGCGCACCACTTCGGGAAGGTTGGTGATGACCTTATCGAGCACGGCGGCCTGGTTGTACTCATTGTAGGCGGCTGCCTTCACGCGCATCGCCTCGGCCTCAGCTTCGCCCTTCGCCCGGATGACGTCCGCCTCGGCCATGCCGCGTAGCCGCGCCGCCTCAGCATCCGCCGCGCCGCGAACCTTCGCCGCCTCGGCCTCCGCCGACGCCTGGGCGCGCAACGCCGCCGCGCGCCCATCGGCCTCCAACGACATCCGCTGCTTCTCGGCTTCCGCTATCTGGGTGACGCGCTGCTTTTCTGCCTCTGCCGCCTTGATGACTGTCGCCTCAAGCTCCATCTGGCGGCGGTGCGCCTCGGCCTCCTGGACGCGCGTCTGCGCGGTGCGGTCGATCTCCTGGGCCTTTGCCGCCTCTGCCACGATCTGCTGCTGGACGATCTGCGCCTGCAAATCGCTGGCTTTTGAAGCAATCATCTCTTGCTTCTTCACCTCGGCGTCATATTCAGCACGCTTGACGGCCAGATCGCGCTGGAACTCCGCCTGCTTTGTCTGCGAAGCCGCCTCCGCCTCGACACGAGCCTGGTCGGCGCTCGACTTGGCAACCGCCGATTCGCGGGTAGCCGACGCCTGCTGAATCTGCGTATCGCGTGCGGCCAGCGCCGCGGCGATATTCGCCTCTTTCTTGATACGCTCGATCTCTGGTCGGCCCATGTTGGAAATGTAGTCGTTCTCGTCACGCACTTCTTTGATCGTGAACGAGACGACCTCCAGGCCCATCTTCGCCAGGTCGGCGGAGCTGGTGGTGCGCATCTTCTCGCTGACCATCTCCGGCTCTTTGACGATCTGCTCGACGGTCAGCAGGCCGACGATGCCGCGCAGGTGGCCTTCCATCACCAGTCGGATCATCCCCTCGCGCTCTTGTGGCGTCTTGCTCAGGAACTGCTCGGCGGCAGTAAGAATGCTCTCTTGGTCCGAACGCACCTTGAGCTGCGTGACCGCCTCCACCTTCACCGAGACACCCTGATTCGTGTAGAGGTTCTGCTGCGGCGCGACGTCGAATGACATCAGCTCTAGCGAGAAGAGCTTCGATTCCTGCACCAGCGGAATGACCAGCCTCCCACCACCTGTGAGAATGCGCTGGCCGCCCGCGCCGTAGACAATCAGCGCCTGGTTCGGGCCGACCTTGCGGAACATGCGCCCATACAGGTTGAGGATGAGCAGCACGGCTACCACCGCCAGAATGATTATCAGGATCAGTACGATCAACGGATCCATTTCAGTCCCTCCCCATCATCCGAATTACGGCCATGCGAGTATTCATGCGAATAGTGATGAATTGAGCGCGGACATCACTCCTCTTTGGGCTGATCGGGCGTCGGCAACTGCGGTTGTTTTGCCTCTATCGGCGCGAGTTCCGGCAGATCGCCAGCGCGCACAGCGGCCATGAAATTGTCCCACGACTGCACGCTGGCGATCCCGTCCTGGTAGTCTAGAATGACGATCTCCGATCCCGCCGGTATCGCCTCGCCGCTGGCGCTACGCGCGCCCACGCTCTGTCGCCCCCCGGCTTTACGGGTGAAGATGATCTCGCCGATGCCGCCCGAGCGAATGGCCATCGTCACGGTTCCCAGCCGCCCCTCCAGCCGCGCATCGGTGGCAGTCAGCTCGGTATCTTTGCCGGTGGCAAAGACGATATGGAGCAGCGTTGTCACCCCGATGGCGCACGCCACCCCAAAGAGCAGTGGTACCAGAATGACGAACAGGACACCCCAGCTGAGTACCGCATGGGCCACATAGCCCACCAGCCCGAATATGAGCAGGAACATCAGCAGCCCGTAGAGGTTGAGGGCGCCCAGCAGCGTATTTTCAATCGAGGCCCAAACCGAAGGTGTGGCGACCGCCTGTGCGGAGCTGCTATCGGCGTGGCCGCCATCCGCGTGGGTGTGTGCGCCGTGCATCGCATGGCCGCCATCGGCTGCGTGCGCCGCGTGGCCCGCGCCGCCACTATCGGCGTGGCCAACATGGAGATCATGGCCTCCGGTATCACCGGTATGTCCACCGAGGTGGCCGAAGTGACTCTCGCCTGCGCCCAGGAGCGTGGAGATCACCAGGAATGCGCCTGAGAACACCGCGCAGCCAATAAACACGAGGGATAATGGGTCAGTGGCAAGCATGCCAACCGCCTCCAGAGGTGAGGAGCCATGACGGGCGCATCGTGCTGGTCATGCTGACGGCATGAGCCAGGGATTCATCTCAACACGACCAGCCTGCGGGCTACCGTTCAACCGGCTCCGATACCTGTTGATGGTGATTCGACTGTGCCGCCGAATCACCTGCCTGTTGCACCATATGCTGTACGTTTTCCACCAGTCCCTGCGCCTTCTGCGTGACGGCGGCGAAGTTGACGCCCCAGCCGAGGCCAATGCCCCGCGACGACAGCACCTTCTCGTTGGCTGGGTCCCAATACCCTTTGGCGACCTCACTCCACTCAGCCACATGGAAGTTGTAGGGGACGCCCGCGACTTTCCCCTTCCACGTGCGCTCGTTGGGATGACGGGCAAGCTCCTGTCCAATGGCCGCCGCACTCAGACCGGCAATGACCCCGGCTGTGAACCAAGTCAGTTTTCCCATCGTTCTCTTCCTCCACAAATCCTTGACCACGGGAGGTGCGCGCCGGACTCGCCTCTCATCATTAGAACATACGCTTCGTTGTATCGAAAGTTGTGCGCGCCCTGTCCATTCCGCGTCCACTTCGCAGACGCCGTGCCTTATTCACAGATTCACGTTGCATGAGCGCCAGATGAGAATGGACGAAGCTACCCGACGCCAGTTACGACGCGCCGCGCGTTCAGGCGGTCACGTTTCCTCCGGTCGGCGCTGGCGCAGAGCGGACCAGGCGCCGCCATGTGCTCTCGAGGGCTGTGCTATTCTCGTGTCACACCATCGAAGATGATACCAGGGAGGTTACCGTATGGAGAGCAAACCACTGGCCGGTCAGGTTGCGCTGGTGACTGGGTCCAGTTCGGGGATCGGCGCGGCCACCGCACGTGAACTGGCGCGGCGTGGCGCGCGTCTCGTGCTGGCGGCGCGTCGAACCGATCTGCTCGACGCCGAGGCGCAGGCAATCAAGCGCTTAGGTGGCGAGGCAATCGCCATTCCCACCGATGTCACCGATGTGGCACAGATCGATGCGCTGGTGGCGCGCGCCATCGAAGCGTATGGGCAGATCGATATTCTCGTCAACAACGCGGGCATCGGCTCGCTCCGTTCGTTTGCCAGGATGTCGCCTGAGGATATCGAGCGGATGCTAGACACGAACCTGCGCGGCGTTGTGCTGCTGACCCGCGCTGTGCTGCCGGGGATGCTCGAACGCCGCCACGGCGCGATCATCTCGGTCGCTTCGGTGGCGGGACACGTCGACGTGGACCCGATCTACTCCGCGACGAAGTATGCTGTTCGCGGCTTCTCGCTCTCGCTGCGTCGCCAGCTCGCGGGCAGCGGCGTTTCGGTCTCGGTTGTCTCGCCGGGGTTTATCCGCTCCAATATGACCGACGGCAGGCGACGCGGGTTGCCGGGGCCAGAGATCGTGGCGCGCGCCATCGCGGAACTGATTATGCATCCACGCAGGGAAGTGGTGGCGCCGTGGTACTACCGACCGGCGATATGGGCCGAGCATGCGCTTCCCTGGCTGGCCGACCGCGTGCTGCGGCCGCGGTCACAGTCACAGCAGGAGCGCGCGCAACGTGTGGATGATGCGCAACGTAGAGATGGAACCACACCCGCAACGCCAGCATCGGGAGATTCTGCAGAGAGGAAAGACTAGTTATGGCACGTTCATCAGATTCAGCAGGTTCAGAAGGCGGAAATCATTCCGAGTTCGATACTACACCAAGCTGGCGTATTTTTCGTATCATGAGCGAGTTCGTCAGTGGCTTTACCTTTTTGGGCAACATCGAGCATAGTGTTACCATCTTTGGTTCGGCGCGGATGCCGCAGAATGGCCCGTATTGTAAGCAAGCCTACGAATTGGGACGACGTTTGGCGCAGCGGGGCTTCACCGTCGTGACGGGCGGCGGTCCCGGTGTGATGCAGGCGGGCAACCACGGCGCGTGGGACGCTGGGGGTAATTCGGTCGGCATCAATATCGAGCTTCCGCATGAACAGCGCATCAATCCATACGTGCGTCGCTCGATCAGCTTTCACTACTTCTTCAGCCGCAAGGTCATGCTGGACTTCTCCGCTGAGGCCTATATCTTCTTCCCCGGCGGATTTGGCACACTCGACGAGTTCTTCGAGCTTATCACGCTGGTGCAGACGGGGAAACTGGATACTACCGTCCCCATCATCCTCTTCGGCAGGAGTTTCTGGGAGCCACTCGCGGACTGGATGCGCACGGTGATGCTCGAAGGCCTGCACACCGTCGCCGCCCATGACCTGACCGTCTGGACCATCACCGACGACCTGGATGAGGTGATGGAGATTGTGGAGTCCGGCATCCTCACACAGACCCAACAACGGTTGGAGCGCACCGGTCACGAGCATCCCACCCCGGACGAGAAGCTGCAGAAGGCGACGCGCCCAATGGCCGGGACCGAGCAGTGACGCTGGCCATTCTCAACGTTGTCGGGGGCGATGTTATCGGTCGCTGGCCTCCTGGAGTGCGGCGGCGAATCCGGGCAGCGCGCGCGTAATCATCTCGTCGCTGGCCGTGAGCGAGATGCGGAAATAGCCAGGCATCTCGACGACTGTACCCGGCAGACAGAAGACATCGTGCTGGGCGAGCAGCTCGGTGAAGGCGAGATCGTCGGCAAGCGGCGAGCGCGGCAGCAGGTAGAAGGTACCCTCAGGCACGTGGACGGTGTAGCCCATCTCGCGCAGGGCCGCCACCAGCGTATCGCGCTTGCGCTGGAGATGCGGAATGTCAATCGAAAGCTTTTCTAGATCGGGCAGGGCATGCTGGAGCAGCGCGTTGGGGAACGCATAGCCGGTCATCAACTGCGCGACGAACAGGCCGCTACGAATGTCTTCGCGGTCGGGCATGGTCGGCGGCAGCGCGATGTAGCCCATGCGTTGCCCTGGCGTGAGCAGCGTCTTGCCATAGGTGTAGATGACGAATGAGTTGGGGTAGAACGTCGATGGGCTGTGGTAGGTGTTGCCGTCATAGAGAATGCGGCAATACGCCTCGTCTGAAAGCAGATAGATCGGTCGCCCGTTGCGTGCGCTGGCATCGGAGAGCAACTGGCTCAGCGCGGTCAGCGTCGCGGACGGATAGATTCTGCCGGTAGGGTTGTTGGGCGAGTTGACGATGAGCGCGCGCGTGCGGCTGGTGATGGCGGCCTCTAGCGCGCTGAGATCGAGATCGAACGTTTCCGGGTCCACGCGGACACGCACCGGAACGCCACCGGCCGCCGTGATGAGCGCTTCATAGAAGAACCAGGGCGGACTGAGAAAAATCACCTCATCGCCGGGGTCGGTCACCAGTGTCAGCACCGACGCCAGGCCCGCGAACGCGCCGTTCGTCAGAAAGATATCCTCATCCTCAAACGGCATTCCGCGCTGCTCCCGCAGTGACGCGGCGACCACCGTGCGAGCGGCGGGGGAATTGTCCTGGTAGGCATACCACTGGTCATTCCGCGGGACACTCCAGCGCCCGAGCGCGGCGGAGAATGCTTCGAGCGGCATCTCGTGCGGATTGCCCACGGTGAAGTCGCAGATAGTGGAGTCTTCCCTGCGGCGCGACCAGGTGGACTGGGTGAAGAATGCATAGACGGACTGAAGCGTTCCCGCGATACGTGTGATGCGCTGTGATGGCAGTGACATCGTCGTCCCCCAAACCTCGCTCGAATCTCTCACATGGCCGCTACTCCGATGCGCGCGTGAAAAGCCACCTCTATATAGCCACATAGCCACGGACATTTCATCGGAGTTTCATCTCATCGCGATGCAGATGTCTGCCCGGAAAGCAGGGTGGCGCTCTCCGGGCAGGCTGGTAGCGATACGATCAGGCGTAGAGGCGATAGAACCGGAAGAACGGGTGCTCGATGGGCAGAATCTCCACCTCGCGGAAGCCCGCCTCGCTGGCGTAGCGGCGCACCGTATCCGGGCGCATGACGGTGCCGGTCCCCGCCGAAGGCTGCTCGGCCATGCCAGATGGCAGGCAGAGAAATACGCTTGCGGCGTACATGAGGCGCTCGATCTCATCGGTGGGCGCGGTGAACGACTCGCCGACGCGCTCATCCATGACGATAACGGCGCCCCCCTCGGCGACCAGGCGTCGGACGGTGCGTAGCGCCTCGACCGGGTGGGCCATGTCATGCAGCGCCTCGAAGATGGTCACCAGGTCGTAGCGCCCAGCCAGGGCGGGGTCAGCCGCGTCGTGTGTCGTGAACGTCACACGGTCGGCCAGTCCATTCCGTTCGGCGATGGCGCGTGCGGCGGTAACGGACGGCTCATCGCTGTCGAATCCATCGACATGCACGTCGGGATAGGCGCGGGCGATACCGACGCTCGACCAGCCATAGCCGCAGGCGATGTCGGCGACCCGCGCGGGCGGATCGGCTTGCAACCGCGCATGCACATCGGCTATCGACGGCAGCCAGACCTGGCCCAGCAGCTGGTCGAAAACAGGTCGGTTGAGCGCTGCCTGCCCCGCGCGCGCCTCGTCGCCGTAGTCGGCCCAGGGAACGCCACCTCCATGCTCGAAGGCATCGGCGACCGCGGGCAGCTGGGCGGTGATGCCATAGAGAATGCCTGCAAGCGGCGCCATGTAGTTGAGGCTGGTCTCACCAAGGAGTACCTCGGCATGCTCGATGGGCAGTTCATAACGGCGATCCAGCGCGCCCGCGCTCGCGTCATCCACCGTCAGGATGGCCGCTGCGGCCTGCTGCTCCAGCCACTCGCGGATGTAGCGCTCGCTGGTATGCGTGCGCGTCGCCAGTTCCTTGGAAGTTGCGGCGCCGTGTTCCCACAGGGCATGATACAGTCCGAGACGGTTCCCCAGATAGATCGACGACATCTCCAGTCCGCCAAGGACTGATCCAAAAATCCTGCCGACAAAGGCGTCACGCCGCTCAGTCTGCTCCTCAGTCAGGGTCTCCGCGACATTAACAAGATCACCGGGCGTTTGCTGTTGGGTACTCTGCGCGCTCATGTTCATCTCCTCTGTTTCTTCTCTGTTTCTTCTCTGTTTCGCTGTTTGTGGGTGTTCTCGCGAGGCTATTCACCTGCGCGTGTTCGGCTACATTGGTTGGACATTCGTGTGATGCGAGGCCAGGCGCCTCGGCTCGCATGCATCAGTGTAGCCTTGAGGGAGGCCAATCGCATGGGTGCGCGCACGTATTTCTGGCAGGCCACGACACGTACGTTCTGAGGATGAATGCGGAGCGAGCTGGCTGGGCGGTGCGCTAGGCCAGATCTTGGCGCAAGGCGTACGCAGTCGCCATCGCCCGGCTCGCCGGGCCTTGCGCGCCAATTTTGCTGTAGATATTCGAGATATGGCGCTCCACTGTGCGCACACTCAGCACCAGCAGCGCCGCGATGCGTTGGTTGTCCTCGCCCGCGGCGATCAGCCGCAGCACCTCAACCTCGCGGCGCGTGAGATGGTCAGGGAACGACACCTTTGTAGCCACTAACTTTGACAGTGCGCCCAGTTGTTCGCGGACACGCTCTGCCTCGCGTTGCATGCCGACACGCTCCATCAGGGTAAGCGCCTCTTGTATGAGTTCGCGCGCATGCGGTTGCGCCGATCTGCCATGCCACGCCAGCTCCAGATTTGCTCTGGCGGCGAGCGTTCGCGCAAGCTCGGACGTATGTGCGCACATGGGCGAGCCATCTCCGTCGCGCGTCATCTTCTCGGCGGCGGCCAGATGCGCATCGGCGAGAGGCCAGTCGCGCCAAAGCGTGGCGATCTCTCCAAGCAGCCGCTCCGGGAGAAAATCGCCATGCCGCGTGCGAAACGCGAGCAGTTGCGGATATATGCGCCCAGCCAGTTCGCAGTCTTCGAGCACCAGCGCCGCCTGTGCGACAGGGGCAAGCGCCTCCATGACAGGGATGCTGGCGGGTGGGATGGTGGCTACAAGCGCCTCCGTTTCGGCAATACATGCGCGTGCGGCAGATACATCGCCTTGAAGGGCATGCGCAAGAGCGGCCCAGCCGAGGTACCAGACGAGCGCGCCAGGGCCAATCGAACGGAAAATTCGGCATGCCGTTGCGAATAGAGACTCCGCACTGGCATAGTCGCCTACGTGATAGGCGACAAGCCCCTGCATCATTTGCAGAAAAGCCAATGGTTCTGGATCGGACAGGCGCTCGACAGTCTCTTCCGCCTCGCGCAGGATATCCTCCGCGTGCGATACCCGCCCTTCATAGGCTTCGACTAGAGCAACCATCGTATGGGCGTGACGCATCTGGTGCGGGTCATGGCACTGCTGGGCAAACATTGCCCTTTGCTCGTTTGCGGTCTGCATAGCCTCCATGTCGCCAACCCATAGATACGCCATCACCAGGCAGGCGCAGCATTCGGTGGCCTCAACTGGATCATTTGTGTGTTCGGATCGAGCGAGTGCATCCTCCAGCAGTGGAAGGCCCGCCTCCAGGTCGTTCGCGCGCACCAGCATATTGCCGACGGTTCGGGTGGCAGGCGCAATCAGGCGTTCGTCACGAAGCTGCTGTGCCAGGGCAAGCGCCTCGCGACCATAGGCCAGTCCCTCGGCATAGCGGTGCATGGTGACGCCGAGTAGCGTGCCGAGGTCCACCAGCGCATGCACACGCTCGCTGGTCGCGTCCTCACCCAGAAGCGCCAGTGTCGTCTCGAAGGCCGCCTGCGTGGTGGGCAGGTCTTCCAGTCGCCAGGCCGCTCGCCCCAGCCCATGCGACGCCCGCGCCGCAGCGGCGCTATTGCCCGATGCTTGTAGCGCTGTCCGCGCCAGCGCATACGCCGCCACGGCCTCGCGCTCGGCGCCAGCAGCGATTGCGGCGTCGCCGAGCGCCAGCAGCAGGAGCGCGCGCCGTTCATCCGAGCCATCGAGCAATTCCAGCGCGTTGCGATAGTGGGCCATCGCCTCCTCGAAGGCATAGGCCGCCATGGCCGATTCGGCTGCCTGCCGCGCGTATGTCACGCCGCGCTCGCGGTCGCCGCTCCGGGTGAAGTGGAATGCCAGATCAGCTACGCGCCGGGCGTCGGGTGAGTCGGCGCGCGCTTCGAGCAATCGGCCCAGGCGCGTATGGAGGCGTGTGCGTCGTGCCGCGGTGACATCGCTGTAGAGGCATTCGCGGACCTGGTCATGGGCGAAGGCGAATGCTCCTGGACCCATGGAGCGGATGAGTTGGGCGCGGGCAGCCACCAGGAGCCGCTCCTCAACCGACTCCGGTTCGCTGCCAGTGATCTCTGCCAGGAGCGCGCTCTCGAAGATACGCCCGATGATCGCTGCGGTGTGGAGCAGTTCGACGGTATCGGCTGGCAGCCGGACGAGGCGCTGGCGCACCAGTGTCAGGATGCTCGATGGTATCTCGGCCTCGGCGGCAGCGGGGGTAATGCTCCAGCGTCCTTGATTGGGTTCCATCGATTCAGTCCGCGCCAGCGCTCCTGTCTCAGCCCAGTTGCGCAACAATTCCTCGACGAAGAATGGATTGCCTTCTCCCTGGCGCGATAGCAGCTTGCTCGCCGAAGGTTCAAGCGAGCCTCCCAAATAGCCCTGCGCCAGCCGCGAGACGTCGGCAGGAGGGAGCGTCGCCAGTGGGAGAAGGCTCAAGGCGCGCAGGCGATGCAGTGTCGCGAGGGACCGCTCGAATGCCAGTTCATGGGCAGCCTCGCCCTCGCGATACGCGCCGACAATCAGCATATGGCTGTCGCGATGATGCGCCGCGATATAGCAGAGCAGATCTAGGGTAGCCGGGTCGGCCCAGTGCAGATCGTCAAGGCGTAAGAGAAGTGGCTGCTCGTCTGCGATGGCCGCCAGCAGCGCGCCGATGGCTTCGTAGAGACGGAGGCGCGCCTGCTCAGGCGGCAGCGTGCGGGTCTGGGGAAGCTCGCCAAGGCGCGCATGCAACTCTGGGAGCAGCGACGCGAGGATGGATGCGTTCGCGCCGGTCTGCGCGCGCAAGTCGTCGGGAGGTGTGGCGCGGATATGCTGGCCCAGCGCTTCCAGGAAGGGCAAATAGGGCGGCATCCCCTCGGCTTCCGTCGCCGCCCCATGGAGTACCCGCGCGCCAGTGGCATGCGCCTGCGTGGCCATCTCGTCGAGCAGCCGCGTCTTGCCGATGCCCGGCTCGCCGCTGACCAGCGCGACGGTCATCCGCCCCGCAACGGCGTCCGCGAAGCGCTGCTGAAGCTGCGCCATCTCGCGCTGCCGCCCGATGAGCGTTGACCGCTGGCCGAATGCGGGTGTCGTGATAGGCGTCGTCACGGCTCGTCTCCTGGAAATCGCGTGGCGAGAGGCTACATTGGCACATTATATCCCACGGGATACGCGCGCCTTCTCGGTGGTAGCGCTGCCCTCGGTTACTCGTGAGATCAGTCCCGAAGCTCCCGGTTCGTGTTACACTTGGTCACACAGCAAACACGGCTCTCTCGCTCCGCGCCGCGTGGAGTCATTCAGCATTCGGAGGACGCAGTGACGCAGCCTGATACATCATCTGAGCCTGAGTCTAATCTTTCTAATCTTTCGGTACACTTCCTCGCGGAAGGAGAACAGCAGCCCCGTGATATAGCCACGCTGCTGGCGAGCTTCATCCGTGGGGCGCGGCGCTCGCTGGATATCGCCATCTATGACTTCCGCCTGAGCGACCCGCTCCGCCAGATCGTCGCCAGCGCGCTGGCCGATGCGGCGGCAGCGGGCGTCGCCATCCGCATTGCCTCCGACGCCGATAAGCCCGAGACGCCGAATCTGGTGGCGGGCATGGACCCCGCGCTGCCCGGCACTGGCGGTCTAGTGCAGTCGCTTGGCTATCCCTGGCGGCGTATCGGCGGACTGAAGCTGATGCACAACAAGTACATCGTGCGCGATGCGGGCGCTCCCGGCGCCGCTGTCTGGACCGGCTCGACCAATTTCACCGATGACTCCTGGGCGCTTCAGGAGAACAACATTCTGGTGATTCCCGACGAGCTTCTGGCCACGAGCTATGCCAGGGATTTCGCCGATCTCTGGGCAAAAGGCGTGATCGAAGACACCGGCGCGTTCGATACGCAACACACCAGCGCCAGCTACCAGGGCGAGGATGTCAGCGCGCAGGTCTTGTTTTCGCCGGGACGAGGCCTGATGATCGACTACGACGTAGGCCAACTGGTCGCGCGGGCCAGACGCCGGGTGCGGATTTGCAGCATGCTGCTCAACTCCAGCGCGCTGATCGCCGCGTTGAGCGATCTCTTGCGCACCGGGCAGGCGCCCGTGAGCGGCATCTATGACCGCACGCAGATGATCAGCGTGCTCCAGCAGTGGGAGAATGTGCCACACAATCACTGGAAGATCAGCGCGGTGCAGGAAATCGTCGAGGCGGCGCGGCTGGTGGGCAAGAACTCCACGCCGTATAGCCCGGAGAGCCGACATGATTTCATGCACAACAAGGTGCTGGTGGTGGACGATACCGTCATCACTGGCTCGTACAATTTTTCGCACAGCGCCGAGCAGAACGCAGAGAACCTGCTGATGCTGACGAATCCCGCCCTTGCCGATGCTTACAGCGGCTACATCGACCACCTGATGCAGAAGTACGGCAGCCGGGTTGACCAGCGAAGCACGCGGTGACGCGGGCAGGTGGATTCATGAACGCTGATTGACGGATTCATGTGCGCTGAGAATAGGTACCGCCCTGTTACAATTGCGGGAGCATGCCGCTGCGTATTCCAGCCTGTCGGACGGCTGTGATACAGGCGCGCAGCGAAGGAAGGCGCATATGGCATCCGCGGACTCGCTCAACCCAATGCGTGGTCTACCTGTTGCCGGAACCGACTACCTGACGCTAATTCGCGGCGCGAGCGCTACCCCGGAGGCGCTGGAACAGCTGTATCAGACTGCGCGGCGCGCTGGGACCGCAAGCGCCTTCCGTGGCGCGATTGCCGCCGCGCATGAGGAATCGCCAGAAAACCTGCTCTATGGCGCATGGTATTATCGGCTACATCAGCCGGATGCTGATGGCCTGTCCCGACGCTTCGCAGGTGTATCCACGTGGGCCGTTCCCATCGGCGTTGTGCTGGGGATGGGGCTATGGATATTCTCCGATTCCACCTCGTTTCGGGTCCACACGCCGCTGCTGATCTTCCTTGCCGCGCCGCTGGTAGCGCTCGCTATCGTCGCCTTCCTCGCGACGAGTGGCCGCCGCTCGCTGGCGCAGGCGCTTGCGGGCGTGGCGCTTGGCGCGATGGTTGCCTACGTCTTCCTGCTGCCAGAAACCATCACGGATTCGCAGGGGGCGCTGATCCT
>JAICKD010000150.1 GCA_025928125.1 Ktedonobacterales bacterium | reverse complement strand
GTTGTGGGGCCGCTTCAATTCTCGCTTTGTGAGGGACCGGTGGGATAGGAATCGAGCCTGCAATCTGCGGTTTTGGAGGCCTGAGGAAGTTGTCTGAATCCGTTGACATCCGTCTGGATGTCTCCTGAATTCAGGATGCTACGGCTACACCAATCCCAATCAGTCTCAAGCTACCTTCTCCACAGATTCATGGCTGAATCGGCTAAGCCCCGCACGTCGGCGCAAAGCTCGCAGGGGCGCGGGAGCCCACCAGTTATAGTGGCCCAGGAGCCGCATGACCGCTGGCACGATCAACACACGCACAATGGTAGCATCGAGGGCAACCGCGATTGCCAGGCCAATCCCGATCGACTTGATGAGGACGACTTCGGCAAGCCCGAAGGCGAGAAAGACCGCCACCATGATGGCCGCGGCCCCGGTGATCAAGCGACCGCTACGCTCCAGCCCCTCCGCAATCGCATGCCGGTTATCTCCCGTCCGTAGATATTCCTCCTGGATCCGGCTGATGAGTAGCACCTCGTAGTCCATCGACATCCCGAAGACGATTGCGAACAGGATCACAGGGACACTGGGGTCAATCGACTGAGCGGTGAAGCCGAGTTGCTGGCTTAGGTGTCCGTCTTGGAAGATCCATACCAAAGCGCCGAATGATGCGGCAATCGAAAGCAGGTTCAACACCACGGCTTTCAGCGGCAGCACCAGCGAGCCAGTGAGCAGGAAGAGCACCAGGTAGGTGACCAGGACAACGAAGCCGAATGCCAGCGGCGTCGTGTCGATGATGTAGTCGATTATGTCCACGTCGAAGGCCGTGTCTCCCGACACGAGGAGTTGACCGCCGTTTCCAATCGACTCGGCACGGATCGCGCGCAAGATCGAGCGCGCGCCATCACTCGACGTGGGCTGGTTGCTGACTACATTGAGCAGCACGATATGTGCGCCGACCTGTGGCGAGTCAATGCGTAGCACCCCTGGGATCGTCGCCATCCGTCGGCTCAGATCGGCCTGGTCCAGGACGCGCTGGGCAGACGTGGGACTCCCCTGAGTGTAGTTCACGACCACGTTAAAGTTAGTTTGGTCCTGCCCGGGAAAACTCTTGATCAGAGTGTCAAATCCCTGGCGTGACTCAAGCCGTGGCGGAAGCTGGTCAATACTCGCATTGGCGAGGCGAAGGTGAAGGAACGGGGTTCCGGCGAGCACCAGGAGGCCCAGGGTTGGCACAAGCACAACGACCGGGCGGCGCATAACCCAGGTCGCCATCCGGTGCCAGGCGCCACGCCCGGACTTCGGCCGCCGACCCACGATCGGAAGTGACAGACGATTGACGTTCGGACCCAGGATGGCAAGGAGAGCAGGCAGGAAAGTAAGGCCATAGAACACAGCGACTGCCACGACAATCGCACCTGCGGCGCCCAACGACGCCAGGAAGGTTCCCTGATAAAAGAGCATCGCCGACAACCCGACCGCGACCGCCAGCCCGGAGAATGTGATGGCTCGTCCGGCCGTGGCCATTGTCGTGGCAAGGGCATCGGGACGGCTCTTTCCCTCGGCCAGCTCGTCCCGGAAGCGGGTGACGATAAAGAGCGAATAGTCGATGGCGACCGCCAGCCCGATCAATGTCACGATGTTCAGGGCGTATTGCGAGACATCAGTGACGCGGCTGAGCAGGAATGTTCCGGCCAGGCCGCCCGCTATGGTGACGATACCGATCCCAAGCGGGAGGCCCGCAGCCACCACCGTTCCGAAGATGATGAGCAGCAAGATCAATGTTAGGGGCAGCGTGACCGTTTCGGCCCGGCTCAGGTCACTCTCGAGCGTGGCGCTGAAGTCGCGGTTGATCGGCACACCTCCTGTACCAACCACGCTCAGGCCGCTGGGATGGACAGCCGCTCGCAGCGCTGTGTAGTCGGCGCGCGCCTGCTCACCCTCACTTTTAATATCGACGCGGACGAGCGCCTTGTGGCCATCCTTTGAGATAAATGCGCGTGCGGTCGCCGCATCGACGGTATACGGCGAGATGATGTCAGTCACGCGCGGATCCCGCTGGATCGGTTTGAGCGCGTTCTCGAGCTCGGTCCGAAAGACCGGGTCGGTGGCGAGCCGGTCCGGGCTGCTGAAGATCAGCAGAAAGTTGGATCCACCCGATTTGTCCGTGCTCAATTGATTGTTGATCAGTGTGGCGGCACGTTCCGCCTCGAGGGCGCCGCTGGTGGAGTTACCGGTACCCAGCGTGCCGCCGCTCATCAAACCATAGACGGATACACCGAGCAGGATAATGGACACCACCAGAGTAGCCCAGCGCCACCGGTAGATAAAACGACCCCATCGTGCAAACATACTTCGCTCCTTTGTCTGCGCTCTTTTTGCTACAGCCCTATTCCGCTGTGGGTTACAGCCGTGGGAGCTGCGAACCAAATCCTAACAGCCAACTGTGTCGCCAATATGCCGAAACCAATGCGGTTTTATCGCGAAAGTGTATGCAGGCTACCGGCGCCCCATAGACCGCCTGCTGACAACGTTAGGAGTAAGCATCACAGCGGCATGGTGGCGGCAGGAACGAAGAAAGACTGTCGGACTTGCATGGTGGGTGAGGTAGTGAACGTCGCAGCTCGACCCTTGTACCCAGAGGGAACTATTGCGGCCATACAAGCCGCGCCAAGGTGTTGGAGTCAGAATCGGGGTCAATCTGATTGCCACAAAGAAGCGGCTCCGGTATGTAGGCAGCGGAGCCGCTTCTTTATAAAGGTTTCTGAGGGGCAGGTGGGACAGGAATCGAACCTGCAACCTGCGGTTTTGGAGACCGCTGCTCTGCCAATTGAGCTACCCACCTATGGGATCCGTTGGCAATCGTGTAATGATTGCCGCCACTCCAGAATACCCCAATCGTCCATGAGAGTCAAGTTGAGTGGGCAGCGGCGTGTTACTCGTCGTCTGTTGTGTCTGCTGGCGTATTCGGCCCGACGATCACCGGTTCGAGCGAGGTACGCTCGCCGCTTGTGGCATCGACAAGCGTAATCTTATTCGCAATGGTCGCTGTCTTTTGAAGCATACCGCCAACGCTGCAATAGCGTGTCGCCGAAAGCTCGACAGCTCGGCGCACCGAGGTAGCAGACAGCGTAGAGCCGGTGAACACGTGCTCGATCTCTATGCTGACGAAGACTTTAGGGTGGGTGTCGGCGCGAACGCCGTGACCGCTCATCTCGTAGTTCGTTACATCCTGGCGCATCTTGCGCAACGTGGAGACAACATCCATGCCAGTGCAGCCGAGGAGCGCGATGAGTGGTATTTCCATGGGGCTGAAACCAGCATTCTCGCCACCATCATTCAGACCGGTGTCCATCGTCAGCTCGTGACCTGAACCCGATCTCGCCGTAAACTTCATGCCACCCGCAAACTGCGCGGTCGCAAATTTCTCACTCGCCATGATGTAGGCTCCTGACCATATCTGCCTGCTTGGCATATCTGCTGCATCGCACACTTGCATTGTAGCGCGTGAATAGCTCGATGCGCCTGGCCCAAGATTGGGCCATGGTAGAATGGTAGTACATGTAAGTAGGGCTTCATTACCTGGAAAGTAGAAGAGCGGGCATTATCTATGGCAGACCTACGGAATGCGCCAATTGGCGTCTTCGATTCGGGAGTTGGCGGACTGACGATCTTGAACGAAATGTTGCGCGAACTACCTGACGAGCGGTTTGTCTACTATGGTGACACCGGTAACTGCCCTTATGGTGTTCGGCCCACGTCGGAGATTCAGGAGCTATCGCGAAATGCCGCCCGTTTCCTCCTGGAGCGTGGCGCGAAAGTCATTGTCGTCGCCTGCAATACCGCATCGGTGTCCGCGCTCGCCAATCTTCGCGAGACGTTTACGGTTCCATTTGTCGGTGTTGTGCCTGCGATCAAACCAGCCGCCACTCTCACTCATTCTGGCCATGTAGGTATCGCTGCCACCGAAGCCTCGGCGCATGGTGACTACCTTCGCCAGTTGATCGCTGACCATGCCAATGGGGTTACCGTCCATGCTGTTGGGTGTCCGCAACTTGTTTTGCTAGCAGAGAAGGGCGTTCTCGGCGGTCCAGAGGCGGAGACGGCTATTCGCGACTATGTTGATCCCATGCTGGCCCTTGGAATTGATGTGCTGGTACTTGGCTGTACGCACTTCCCCGCCATGCGCGATGCCTTTGTGAGAGTAGTTGGCTCAGAGGTCGCGGTGATAGACTCTGGCGCCGCGATTGCGCGACAGACGCGACGTGTGCTCGCTGAGCGCGGGTGGCTCAGTGGCGAAGGTAACGTCGCGAGCGAGCCGCGAGCGATTACAACCGCTGATAGCCTGTGGTGCAGCGGCGATATCCATCAGTTCGCCCGTGTAGCCGAGGCAATTCTCGGAATGTCCGTGGAAGTTCGCGGCGCTCCTGAGATGGTCTCGCCGACTCGTGCTTAACAAAGTGCTCCCTCGCCGTCTGCACATCGCGGTGTGATGCAATAATGTGCGATTCGCCTTGTCTATCCAGAAGGGCTTGGCTATACTGGCTGCATCCGCGCCCTTGAGCACGGGACTGCGATGGATGACGGGGGAAGAGGAATGCACAGATCCAGTCGGTTTCGCCTGACAGCGCTTTCGCGCATTGCTCTACTGACGACGCTAGCGTTGGCGGGCCTTGCGACAATGGCTCTCTTTCAATCGCCGGATGTAGGAGCCGCGGGACTTGACCCAGTCATTCACTGGGATGGCAATATGATCTATCCTGGCCAGAACAGTGGTTATCCCTGGGGACCCGTTGGCGAACTGGCAACCGTGCATGGCGATAATTTCACGGGATCGTCTGTGCTTGGCCAGGCAATCAAGCTGGCGCTGATTCAAGGAGATGTGAATAACCCGCCGGGCGGTGGCTCGTCGTACGAGTTCTGCAAGCTGGCAGGGCCAAAGATTGCGGTTGGGCAGGCGAACGTCGATGGCTCGGGCAAATTTGATTTCAATTTCACCTGGCCCGCCGCCGCTGGCTCCGGAATGTACAGCATCTGCGCCTACAATACGCTTGACGGCTTGCCAGCGGGCAATATCGACGATGGGCCGTTCACCGTGCTTTCCGGCGCCCCAAGCGTCGCCGTCTCACGAACGTCAGTTGGCCAAGGCGAGTCGATTACGGTGACCGGAAAGAATTGGACGCCGCCACAGGATGTGAGTGTGTATATCGCGGCATGCGTCGATTGTGACGGACCTATTGTCATTGCTGGCACGGCGCATTCCAGCGGGCTCCACGCCGGAACATTCAGTATCGCCTTCACCATCCCCAGTGGAGCTGCTCCGGGCGATTATGTAGCTGGAGCGAATGCCCATGGCGGCGTGCTGGATGTTGGCCCGACTGGTGGCAAGCAGGTCACAATCATCGCAGCAGCTCCGACTGCAACCGTGCAACCCTCTCCGACGGTGGCGCAGGCGACGGCAGCAGCTGGCGCGGGCGAGAGCGGCAGCGGAAACAATACGAGTATTCTTGGGCTCTCGCCGCTTGTACTAATTGTTCTCGTCGTGGGTATTGGCCTATTGCTGCTGGCCCTCATTATTCTGCTCGCAGTCATGCTGTCGCGGAGAGGTGGCAAGAAGCCTCCAGCCAGTGCTCTGGGCGGCTCGACTCCGGGCTGGGGCGGACCATATTCGGGTTATGACGCGGATGCGCCGCCGCCTGCTGGCGGGACGGTTCAGCAGAATTGGCGCACATTGCCGCCTGGTTGGGGCGATCAGACCCCGCCAACGGTGTCGCCAGGCATGCCGCAAGGCGACGACTCACCGACGCGCGCGAACTTTTCGCAGGTTCCGAACCCGGCGTATCCGCCCGCGCCGCCGCCCAACTATCCTGCGCCGGGTGGCGAGACACCGACGCAGCCTGGTATGTACAACGAGGGGCCGTCCAACCCGTACGGCAGTTAGCGTCCGTCATCCGCGTCTTCCGGGGTAGTCAGCAGTACTTTGTGTGGCTGCCATCCCGTCTCGTCCCGGCGCAAGATACCAAGAAAACGCCCATCCGCTGAGTAGGCTCTCAGAAGCGAATGCTGGCGTGTTGATGTCTCCGCCGATTGTGGTAATAACTGGCCGTAGCGCATGCGCGTTTCGTTCTCGACGTTGAGAACTGCGGCGTGCCAGTCGAGCAGCGCTTCATCCGCGGCAAAACAGTGATCGCGCCACGTGCTCTCGCTAAATGCCTGGGCGAGCGCATCGAGTGTGATGCTGGACGCCAGCGTACATGGTCCGCTTCGTGTTCGCACCAACGCCGCTAGATGAGCTCCAGGGCCAAGCCGCTCGCCAAGGTCAAAGGCGAGGGAGCGGACATATGTTCCTTTGCCGCATTCGACATCGAGCACCAGGGTAGGCGATGTCCAATCTACAATGTCCAATGCGTCAATACGGATTGGCCTGGGCGGCACGTCTAACGTTTGGCCCGCGCGGGCCAGCGTATAGAGGCGCTGCCCCTCGATTTTGATCGCGGAATAAAGCGGTGGTCGTTGAAGCTGGTTGCCCAGGAATTCAGGAAGCGCGGCGGCAATGTCGTCGTGTGTGAGCGAGACCGCTGACTCCCTTATGATCTGCCCCTCAGTGTCGTATGAATCAGTCACGACGCCAAAGCGGATGGTCGCGCGGTAGGCTTTGCCGCTCTCGCTGAGATACTCGGCCAGCCGAGTCGCCTGTCCAAGAAGAACTGGAAGCACGCCACTGGCCGCTGGGTCGAGTGTGCCTGCGTGTCCGACCCGCTTCTGGCCAGCCAGCCGACGCACTCGCGCGACAACGTCATGCGAGGTAATGCCAACAGGCTTGTCGATATTGAAGATGCCGTCTATTGCCACGGCTGGATCCTTTTCGTTGCGCCACTGAGGAGCCGCTTTCAGTGTGAATTACTGGTCTCATGCCATTGATACGGGCTTCGCTTGCACAGCGCGAATACTCGCAGATATGATAGCATGGGAGGAGAGCGTGTCGAGCAAGTGCGCGCCCTCAGCAAGAGGAGTTCAATTTCGTGCTTCGCTTCGAGCTTGGAGACCCACAGGCGCCGCGCGGACATGCGTTGCTCTATGCTCGTGTGTCTGGCAGTGACCGGATTGTCGCGACCTATTGCGTGGTACTCCCGATCTCATTCTCGATAGGGAAATATCTGCCGCCGATGTTCGCGGGTCAGTTGCCTGTGGACGCGCTGAATGAAGGTGTATCGGCTGTCAGCGCCATGCCGATTCCGCCAATGTTCGAGGATGTCGAGTCGTTCGACGTCCTGCGCCAGCTCGCTGAGAAGCGCGTCGATGACCTCTGCGATATGGGTACTTTGGTTGTGCCAGATGACAACGCTCGCCTCCAGTTCGCTGCTGAGGGGAGCGC
This sequence comes from Ktedonobacterales bacterium, assembly GCA_025928125.1. Classification (GTDB taxonomy): domain Bacteria; phylum Chloroflexota; class Ktedonobacteria; order Ktedonobacterales; family JADMIN01; genus DAHUXT01. Next base: position 19 of record JAICKD010000150.1, on the reverse strand, counting down.
GGAATACGGTGAATTGTAT
>JAICKD010000718.1 GCA_025928125.1 Ktedonobacterales bacterium | reverse complement strand
GTGTTGTCGTAGAAGCCGTCGCGGGCCAGCGCCACAAAGTTGTTGACGGTGATCGGCGCCTGCTTCGCGAAGAGTTCGACGGTAAAGTCGCCGCGCTGTGTATGGAATATCGCGTCGTAGTGCTTGTTGGGGTCGATCTGCATCGCCGGGGGACTGCTATACTGTTTTGCCACGAAAGGAGCCTCCTCAATATGAATCGCGGGAATCGCGCGATTTCTGTTCTCTATAAGAGTAGGCCACATATCGGCGGCAGATAGCAAACCTACTTCCTGGGAGGCTGCGGGGGCGAATCCTCGATTGGGAACAGGATTGGGCTGAGGAGATGCTGTCTGCGGCCTGCTGCTGGTCCGTTTTTCAGTCGTGGCGCAATCACGTTGCGCATCTCGCCGATCAGTGCGTCGCGCTCGTCCGGGCTGAGCCAGAGCGAGAGTTGGAGAAACCCCACCGCGTCGGCGGCCGGGTCGGCGTAGCCCCGGTCGAGATACGCGTTGAACTCGCCGAGCAGAGCAGCCATCGCCACGGCGAACGCCCGGCGATAGTCCTCTAACGACGCGCTCGCGGCGGCCTCCGCATCGATCACAGGGCGCGGTTGACGCAGCCGGTACCGGCGTTCAATCGTGCCGCCCACTCGCTGTTCGCCATCCACCTCAAGGACGCCTCCATCGGCGAGCAGGCCAACATGCCGGTACATGGTGGCCTTCGAGACATCGGGCATCCGCGCGCGCAACTGTGTCGTCGTGAGCGCCCGCCCGCCAGACATGGCGTGTATGATGCGAAGCCGCACCGGATGGAGCAGGAGTTCTACGGTATCTTCTGTATCCATAACAACATTGTCTCATATGTGGGACTATTCTCAAACCTGAGACTGACATGGTATTATTCTCAATATTGAGACTGCCTCGTATCCATATCGTACCACTGCCAGCAAAGGAGTCCCAGATGAGTCACCCATCACCTAAAGGCAACCACGACTTGGACACGGACGCGGCGGCAACAGCTCTACGAATTGTCGAACTGGCGCGGAATGAGCGTTTTGCGGAGATTGAGACGTTGTTCGCGCCACCGCTACGAGCGTTCGCCTCCGCTGAGACGCTGCGTATCGGCTGGGTGGCCGAGATCGGCAAGAATGGCCCAGTATCCGCCATCGGTGAGCCGACAAGCGAGCCGGTCAAGGCGGGACTGGTACGGGTGAGTGTTCCAGTCACTTGCGAGCGTGGAGCATTCACTGTCGTCATGTCGGTAGATGGTGCTGGCATGCTGCAAGGGCTGCGGATTTCGTCCGCGTCCGCCACATCCTGGGCGCCGCCATCCTACGCCAACCCGAAGATGTTCGATGAGCGCGACATCATGCTCGGCTCCGGCCCGCTTGCCGTGCCTGGCACGCTGACCCTTCCTCGTGAACGCGGCGCACGAGCAGGCGTTGTGTTGCTCAGCGGCGGAGGCCCATTCGACCGCGACGAGACCAGCGGGGCAAATAAGTCGCTCAAGGACATCGCATGGGGGCTGGCCAGCCGCGGCATAGCGGTTGTGCGCTTCGACAAGGTGACCTATGCTCACAGCCAGCAGGTGGCAAGCATGCCCGACTTCACGATGGCGGACGAGTATGTGCCACACGCCGTCGCCGCCGTCCACCTGCTCCAGCGCCAGCCGAGCGTGGACCCAGCGCGTGTCTTCGTCCTTGGCCACAGCATGGGCGGCAAGGTCGCGCCGCGTGTCGCCAGCGCCGAGGCATCTGTTGCTGGCCTGGTGATCCTGGCTGGTGATGCGCAACCGATGCAACTCGCCGCGATCCGCATCGCGCGCTATCTCGCCGCGCTGACTCCCGGCCCCGCCGCTGAGGATGCGCTCGAAGCGATAACGCGCCAGGCCGCGATGGTGGACAGTCCTGAACTGTCACCAACGACACCAGCCAGTGAACTACCGTTTGGCCTATCGGGTTCGTATTGGCTCGATCTGCGAGGCTACGACCCGGTCTCGGCTGCGGCGACACTGAATAAACCGATGCTCATCCTTCAGGGTGGCCGTGACTATCAGGTGACGGTCGACAACGATCTCTCACGCTGGCAGGCGGGCGTCGGTCACCGCCCTGATGTCACGATCCGTGTCTACGACGCCGACAATCATCTCTTCTTCCCCGGCGCGGGTCCATCAACGCCTGCGGAATACGAAGCGGCGCAGCATGTCGACCCAGCCGTTGTGGCCGACATCGCTGGGTGGCTGGCGCCACATCGGGGGAAGATCGCTCGATTCGTTTCCAGCTTCAAGCGCCGCACGCGATGACGTGTTGGCGTGATGGGGAAGCGATTCTCATCGGCCTTCCCCAAATGTGGTCGAGGTGATAGCTACCGCACGCCCAGCAGCTCCACGTCGAAGATGAGCGTGGC
>JAICKD010000333.1 GCA_025928125.1 Ktedonobacterales bacterium | reverse complement strand
TCTTCCCCTCGGCGGGCGAGCGCTACCTCAGCACCGTCCTCTACGACGACGTCCGCGACTAATCTGACGAGTCGGCGCAAAGTAGCGGCAGCGTCACGATTGCAGGTGGTATGCTGAAAACCGGCATATCACCTGTAGTTGTATGGAGTTCTGCTATGGATGCGCCACGCGAGGCGTTCCCAGTACCCGAAGGATGCGACGAGGGCTACGTCGTCGCCAATGGCGTCCGACTGCACTATGTGGCGGCGGGAAGCGGCCCGCTGGCGATTCTGCTACATGGCTTCCCGGAGTTCTGGTATGTCTGGAGCCAGGAATCAGGGTCCAGTTCGTCCCGTCCATTGAGGTGTAGCCGCTATAGGTGGTCCCCACGCACGCAACGGCGACGTAGGCGGGCGCGGCGAGCGTGACCGTCGAGGGATAGACCCGCCGTGCCCGGAACGCGTGCCATCATCCCCGCCTTGGCCCACGGATCGGTGTTGGTCTGCGTCTCCACGCGCGGCGAGAGCGCTACATCGCCTGACTGGCTCGCGGAGACGAAGTGGAACTGGTCGCTGGTCCCTACGATGTCCGCGCCGCCGCCTGAGACGGTCCAGATGCCATCTCCGGCGTAGCTCTGGCTCCCTGCCTTGCCTGGGCCGCCGATATCCTGGCAGGTCCAGCCCGGCGGGCAAGCGCCTGCCTCTCCCACCGTCTGGTCGGTGCGCATCGATTGGCCCAGCGCATCTTGGGTGTAGGTGTAGGCGCCGGAGAAGCTGGTGGCGCTGGTCCCCGAGTCGCCGCGGAAGACCTCGGCGGTCAGCCGCCCCAGGCCATTGCCGAAGGGCGAGCCATCATACGAATTGGCGACGTATGCGCCACCGGGTGTGCTGCTGTTGTTGCGCCAGATCGGACGGTTGAGCCCGTCGTAGCCGGTGTAGGTCGTCCCTGCACTACAGGCGGTCTGCGGCAGGCTCGTCCCACAGCGGGCGTCGGTCTGCTGGGTCAGGTTGCCATTGCTGTCATACGTAAAGCTGGTCAGCCCGCGATCCGGGTCGGTGGAGCTGGTCAGATGCCCAACGGCGTCATAGGTCGCCGTCGATGTGCTGACGCCATCCGGCTGCAAGGTCTGCGTCACCGGACCCAGGTCGTCAGAGGTCGTCGTCTGGCCATTGGCGTCGGTTGTCGTTTTGGGCCAGAGGCCGAAACCGTACGCCGCGCTGGTGCCATAGCCGCTGGCGTTGTTCAGGTTGCCCACGCTACTGCTGCCGGTCGTCTTGGCGGAGGTATTCGTGTCGTATTGGGTGCAGGTTGTAACTGTGAAGTATTAATAATTATTGCTTGCTTTTGCAGATTGGCCCCTGATGCCACCATGTTCTCTGCAGTATGCATGCAGGTTGCGGCAGGTTCGTGGTCAGTTCAGCAAGGCGTTCACCGCCCGAATGTGGTATGCTCCATCTGTCCGATCATCATAGATGCATCTCTTCGGTGTTGGCGCTGGCGTAGCTCTAGCAAACCTGCCCTCCTCCCCACTGAACCAGTGCCGTCTTTCACAAGCGACATGACCCACGTCGCTTTGCAGCACACGACAGCAAGGCTCAGATGCAGCTGCGGTTTAGGCAGCCTGCTACACGTATTTGATTGGTGTCCATGCGCCCAGTGCCCGATGCTGTACCCAAGCCATGACTCCATCCAATCCTATGCACTGAGCAATTGCTTGGTCGCGGCATTGTCGTGGCTGTGTATGGACTGTGCATGACGTTGTGTCGCTATACAAGAAAAGGATGAATCGAGTGCAGAAGTTCCAAATCGGCAAGATTGCGGTAATCGGCACTTATATGCCGCGCCAATGTGGGGTGGCCACGTTCACCACCGACTTCTGCGAGGCGCTCAGCGCCCAATACCCGGAAGCTGCGATCTGCGCCATCCCAGTAAACGATACCAGCGAAGGCTATCCCTATCCCGCTCGTGTGGAGTTTGAGATCGCTGAGCGCGACATCGAGTCGTACCGCCAGGCCGCGGACTATCTGAACATCAATCGCGTGGATCTGGTTGTGCTCCAGCACGAATATGGCATTTTCGGCGGACCCTCTGGCAGCTATATACTAGAATTACTGCGCGAGCTACGCATGCCGATTGTCACCGTACTTCATACGGTTCTCGATGAGCCCGATCGCAACCAGCGTAAGGTGCTAGACGAGATTGCGCGTCTCTCTGACCGCCTGGTGGTCATGAGTCACCACGCCCTCGATGTGCTGCACGACCTTTACCTGGTGCCGCGCGAGAAGGTCAGCTACATCCCCCACGGCATCCCCGATGTTCCCTTTGTTGATCCCAACTTCTACAAGGACGAGTTTGATGCCGCAGGGAAGGTGGTGCTTTTGACCTTCGGGCTGCTCTCACCGAATAAAGGGATTGAGCACGTCATCGCCGCCATGCCGACCATTCTGAAGCGCTATCCCGACGCCCTCTACTTTGTCCTCGGCGCAACACACCCGCACGTCAGGCGGCGAGATGGCGAAGCCTATCGTCTGATGCTCCAGCGGCTTGCCAGAGAGCACGGTGTCGAGCATGCGGTCGTCTTCTACAACCAGTTTGTTCGGCTCGATAAATTGGTGGAGTTCATCGGCGCGACCGATATCTATGTCACACCCTACCTTAACCGTGAGCAAATCGTCTCTGGCACACTCGCCTACGCTGTCGGCACGGGCAAGGCAGTCATTTCCACGCCCTACTGGCACGCCGAAGAATTGCTCGGCGAGGGACGAGGCGTTGTCGTGCCTTTCCGCGACTCCGCCGCGATTGCGGAGCAAGTCATCTGGCTGCTCGATCACGACGCTGAGCGACACGCCATGCGCAAGCGCGGGTACGAGCTTGGCCGCGAGATGACGTGGTCGCAGGTCGCTCGATGCTACATGTCACTCTTCGACCAGGTGCGCGAGCAACGTCTCCTTGTGCCTCAAGCCGGGAGCATCTCGCGGCGCCTGTTGCGCGCGCATTCGCTTCCTCCGCTTAGCTTGAGTCATCTGCGACGAATGACTGACGACACCGGTCTTCTCCAGCATGCCACCTTCTCTGTCCCAAACTATGGAGAAGGGTATTCCATCGACGATAATGCCCGTGGGCTGATTGCCACGGTCCTGCTAGAGGAACTGGGGCTTGGTTCACCTGAAGAGATTGCCGCGCTGGCAGGACGCTATCTGGCATTCACTGCGCACGCGTTCAACGAAGACGCTGGCCGCTTTCGCAACCTGCTGTCCTTCGACCGCCGCTGGTTGGAGGATGTCGGTTCGGAGGACAGCCACGGGCGAACTTTGTGGGCACTTGGTATGGTGATTGGGCGCTCGATCGACGAAGGACATGTAGGCCTAGCAAGCTTACTCTTCAATCGCGCGCTTCCCGCCGTCACCGAGTTCACGGCTCCGCGTGCCTGGTCGTTCGCACTGCTCGGCATCCACGAATACCTCAAACGCTTCGCCAGTGATCGCGGCGTACAACGTGTACGCGACGATCTCGCTGACCGGCTGATGCAAGCATTCAATGTGAACAGTGCGCAGGACTGGCCCTGGTTCGAGGACATTCTAACCTACGATAATGCTACACTGCCCCGTGCACTGCTGCTCGCTGGCGCTGACATGAACAATGCCGCCTATACTGGGGCGGGTGTCACTGCGCTGGCGTGGCTGATGGAACTCCAGTTTGGCGAAGAGGGGCACTTCATACCCATCGGTTGCCACGGCTTTTACCGACGTGGCGAAGAGCGTGCGCGCTTTGATCAACAACCCATTGAAGCCTACGCGACAATCGCTGCCTGCCTCACTGCCTTCCGAGAGACGGAAGACATAGACTGGCATGTACGGGCCCAGGCTGTCTTCGATTGGTTCCTCGGACGCAATGATCTCGGCGTCTCGCTCGTCGATCCCGCAACTGGGGCATGCTACGACGGCCTCCAGCCTGATTGGGTCAACCAGAATCAGGGCGCCGAATCGGCCCTGGCGTTCTTACTTGCGCTCCTGGAGCTACGCGCGACGGAGGCCGAACTCCTCGCGGAGGAAACCGCCCGCGAGGCCGAGCGACTCATGCTGGCGAACGGAGTGTCCGCTCATGCATGACCGCACCCCGCCCGACGTGGAGGGACTACGTCCTCACAGGACTACAATGCCACTGGAGTTTATCAATGCCTTTTGAGAACACGTTGCACGACGTCCTCTTCCACCGGCATCCACGCAACCCCATTCTGCGACCATCGGACTGGCCGTACCCCATCAACACGGCATTCAATCCAGGGGTAGCCCGCCTCTCAGATGGCTCAACGCTTCTGCTCTGCCGCGTGGAAGATCGTCGTGGGTTCTCGCACTTGTGCGCCGCGCGCTCTCAAAATGGCATCGATGGCTGGCAGATTGATCCACAGCCAACATTGCAGCCGGATCCCTCCGGCCATCCTGAGGAACTCTGGGGCATTGAGGACGCACGCATTACTTATGTGCCCGAACACCAGGCGTACTACATCGCCTATACTGCGTATTCGCATGCTGGTCCGGAGGTCTCATTGGCCAGGACCACCGATTTCGCTGAGTTCGAACGGCTTGGGGCCGTCATGCCGCCCGAAGACAAAGATGCAGCCCTCATGCCCTATCGTCTTGGGAACCGTTGGGCGCTGATCCATCGGCCCATGGGACAGGACGGTGCGCATATTTGGCTGTCGTATTCGTCGGATCTAGAGCACTGGAGCGATCATCGGCGCATATTGGCAGCGCGCGAGGGGGCGTGGTGGGACGCCAACAAAGTCGGCCTCTCCTGTCCGTTGATCGAGACATCTGACGGCTGGCTGATGATCTACCATGGGGTGCGCATCACTGCGTCAGGAGCACTCTATCGACTCGGC
>JAICKD010000242.1 GCA_025928125.1 Ktedonobacterales bacterium | reverse complement strand
TCCATTACATCCTGCACAATACCCTCGTAGGAAGCGGCCCATTCTCCGTAGCCTTCGCGCACGGAGCGAACAGGATACTTGCGTACATCGAAGCGCGAAAAATCCATAGCCATCTCTCTATTCAGCAACAATCCTGAGCGCATGGTTCGCTCGTCACACTGTGCAGCAGTACGTTCCATGATCGCACCTGAACATTGTACTATGTGTGAAGAGATGACTGGCATGCGAACGTTGATGTTCGCCGTTTGCCTGTTAGAGCTACTGGACGGCCGATAGACAATGCAGTCGGGAGGCGCCGGATGCGGATCGAGCAGTTCTTTATCGAGGGTCTGGGACATCAGTCGTACTTTGTGCTGGATGAGAATGGCCATGTTGCTGCGGTCGTCGATCCGCGCCGCGATATCGAGATCTATCTTCAGGCTGCTGATGTGGCCAATGCCCAGATTGCCTGGGTCTTCGAGACGCATGTCCACAACGACTATCTCACTGGCGCGCGCGAGCTGCGGGAGCTGACCGGCGCCACCATCGTCAGCGCGGCGAGCGCGGGACTGGCCTATGAGCATCGGGGAGTAAGCGACGGCGACCGGATCACCGTGGGCGCGCTGACATTCGCTGTACTCGCGACGCCCGGCCATACACCCGACCATCTTAGCTACGCGCTCTATGACGCTGAGCGCGACACGCCCACCGCGCTCTTTACCGGTGGCAGCATGCTCGTCGGCAGCGCCGGGCGGACCGATCTGGTCAGCCCTGGTATGACGCTGACGCTGACCCGCGACCAGTACCACTCCCTGCGCCGCCTGCTGGATACGATGCCCGACGATGTGCTGGTCTATCCGACGCATGGCGCTGGCTCGTTCTGTGGCGCGACGATGGATGGGCCATCCGCGCGGCGGAGCACCATCGGCCAGGAGCGCGTTGCCAGCCCCGCATCGCACGTCCACGACGAGGCCGAATTTGTGCGCCAGCAGCTCGCGGGCTACGGCGTCTATCCCTCCTACTACCGCTATATGAGCGAGATCAACCTGGTCGGCCCGCGCATCCTCGGTGGGCTGCCAGAGCTACCGCCGCTGACCGCGCTAGAGGTGCGCCATAATCTCGATCACGGGCTGCCGCTGATCGATGGCCGCCGACGCCGCGCCTTCGCGCAGGAGCACGTTCCTGGCGCGCTCAACGTCGAGCTGGATGGCTCATTCGGCGCGTATGTGGGCTGGCTGTTGCCGTTCAACAAGCCGCTGATGCTGTTGATCGAGGATGAGGCGGGCCGCAAGGAGGCCGTCGCGCAACTCATCCGCATCGGCTACGAGCAACTGCGCGGCCATCTGGACGGCGGGATGGACGCCTGGAAGAGCGCCGGTCTCCCAACAGGCAGCTTCGAGACGATTACGGTGGACGAGTTTCGCCAGCGTCTGGCAGGCCACGAGCCGCTTGCCGTGCTGGATGTCCGTGATGATGCGGAATGGGAGAGCGGCCACATCCCCGGCTCGCGGCACATTCACATCGGCGACCTGATGCAGCATCTGCACGAGATTCCGCGCGATATGCCCGTCGCCACGATCTGCCGCAGTGGTCACCGCGCCGCGATGGCGGCGAGCATCGTCGCAGCGCTTGGCTGCGAGACCGTGGCCGTCAGGCGTGGAGGCGTCCCCGACTGGCTGGCGATGGAGACCGAGCAAGCGTCGCCCGCGAGCGGACACGATCATCCATAGGGGATATCGGGGTGTAGTGTGGGATAGCGTAGCGCGTGGTCGTGAGTATGGATGAAGCCATTTCTGGGATAGGCATACAACGCAGGGCATGGCGGACTGAAGGGAAGGCGGAGCAATGGCAGAGCAGAACAGCGCGCGATGGAGGCGTTTTGTCGGGCCGCTGGCTGGCGCGGCGGTGGGGTTTGTCGTAGGAGCCATCGTCGGCGGCGGTAGGCTGGTGCGCATCTTTGACTGGACCACCGAATGGACTATCGACGCGCCGCGCTCCGAGGTCTTCCGTGTCCTGAGCACGCCGGAAGAGCAGCGCCACTGGTGGCCTTCGATGGTCGTCGAGCGTGTCGAGCCGCTCACCGACAACCCCGACGGGCGTATCATCACCTATCGCGTGCTGCAGGCGCCCAGCGTGCGCCGGATTGCCCCGCCCTTCATGCTCGTCTCGACCATCGCCGATGTGGAGCATGACCGCCGCACGCGCGCCGTGGTGACAGGCGATCTCGCGGGCGTGCTCGATACGCTGCTCTATGACCGGCCCGATGGCAGTACACGGGTCGTCTTTCATTGGTACACGCGCGTGACGAATCCAGTGATGAACGCGCTGGGCTTCGTCATGACGCCGGTCTTTCGCGCCAGCCACGACCATGTGATGCGCGAGGGTGAGGCGGGGCTGCGCGCGTACCTTGCGGCGCGCCAGGGCAAGGGTCAGACACTGGCAGCGCCGGCCATGAGCGAGACGCCGCAGGCTGGGAGCTAAACGCAGCGCCTGTCCACGATCAGGAAGGCTCAGACCGATCCAGAGCTTCTGCCAGTCTGGTCGCCGTCTCGGCGTTGGCAACGTACACTTTGACGCGTAACTCAGGCGTCACGGATGCCTGAAAGGTGACGTGATCGAAGTGCAGCAGGCCAAGCGCTGGGTGGCGCATGGTGCGCGGCCCATCCGGCAGCCCACGCACATCCTGTCGCTCCCACCACACGTGAAATTGTGGGCTGACACGCCGAAGATCCTCGACAATATCCTGAAACGTTGCGTCGTCTGGATAGCGGGCATAATCGGCACGGAACTGCGCGATGAGATTCTGCGCCTGCGCCTCCCAGGCCGCATCCATCTCGCGTACACCTTCGCGTTGGAAGAAGCGCCAGACGACGTTGCGGGAGTGCGGCGGACATGGCTCATCGAAGTGAAACAGGAACTGCGCCGCGCCGTTCCAGGCAAGCGCATCCCAGCGCCGCCCAATCACAAAGGCAGGATGAGGATCGAGCGCATCCACGACCCGCCGCAGCGCTGGCGTCACCACCTCGCCTTCTGACGCAGGCGAAACTACCGATTCCTGACCCGCCAACAGCAAAAGATGTTGCTCTTCGACCGGGGTAAGCTTGAGGGCGCTTGCCAGGCTGTGTAGCACCTGCCGCGAAGGGTGGACGTCGTGGCCCTGTTCTAGCAGCGTGTACCAGGAAACGCCGATATGCGCCAACTCGGCGACATCTTCGCGCCGTAGCCCAGGAGTCCGTTGACGGCTGCGCGCGGGCAACCCAACATCGCCCGGCTGCAAGCGTGCGCGGCGTGTGCGCAGAAAATCGGCGAGCGCCTGGCGTCGTTCTCTCTCGGTCATCGCTTCGTACTTTAGCCTCCTACTCGGAATCATACGATATCCACGCCCTGGTAGCGTGCTGCCACTGCCGTCATAGTTTGCTCAGAAAGACGATCTGACGCAACGAAAGGCGGAGAGAACCACAATGACAGCCAACACGACGATCCACTTTGGCATCAAGACGACGCAATATGCTGCGTACGAAGATATTCTGCGGGTCTGGAAGGAGGCGGATACCATCCCTTCGCTTGAGCATGCCTGGCTCTTCGATCACCCGATGCCTATCTTTCGCGCGGACCCCAGCGGCCCCTGCCTGGATGGCTGGACCCTGCTTGCCGCGCTTGCCGCACAGACACAACGGCTGCGCCTTGGCCTGATGGTTGCCAGCAACATCAATCAAACGCCGCAGATGCTGGCGAAGCGCGCGGCGACGGTTGATGTTATCTCAGGCGGGCGACTGGAGTTTGGCCTGGGCGCTGGCGGAGGCGAGCAGCGAGAGCATTTGGCCTATGGCGCGCCTTCCTACCCCGCGGGTGAACTGGTGGGACGGCTGGGTGAGGCGTGTGAAATCATCCGGCGCATGTGGACCGAGCCAGTTGTCACATACACTGGCCGATACTACCAGTTTACGCAGGCATATTGCGAGCCGAAACCGATACAGAAGCCAATACCGCCATTTGTGCTCGGAGGTGTTGGCGAACAACGCACTCTGCGCGTGATCGCCCGGTATGCCGACGTCTGGAATTATCCACGTTACCCGCTGGGGACGGTCGAGGAGTTCCAGCATAAGAGCCAACTTGTCGACCAGTATTGCGCTGAGATTGGGCGCGATCCACGCACCATCGCTCGCTCGGTGCAGATTATCCTGGACCCGCACGAAGACCCAGCGCCAACACGAGCGCTGGTAGGCGATTTCATCGCGGCGGGAGCGACGCATATCGTGCTTGCTCCGCGCGTGCTGAGCGAGGATGTCGCGCACTGGGTAGACGAAAAGATCATCCAACCGGTGCGCGCTGTGGGCCTTCGCGGCTAGAAGTGGGTCATGCAGATAGGCTTCTCGTCGGTAGCGAAGAGGTGGGCGATCTGCTCGACCCGCGCCGTCTCCGAAATCTCGGCCAGGCCGTAGCGGTAGAGGTTGCGGAAGTCGGCGGCGCCCATCAGCAGCGACGAGAACTCCGCGATATCGAGGGTGATGCCAACGTCAGGCGACGCGGCCTGTTCCACCTCTGGATGCCCTTTGTTGAAGCGCACCGTCACGTGGCCGCCACTCTCCGCCAGAAAGCTATCGGCCACATTGATGCGCAGGCGCAGTGTCTCGCCGCCAAAGTTCACCGGGCGCAGCAGCTCGAAGGCGCGGCGAACATCCACGACGCGGTACATGATGCCGACGCCCTGCACGTTGCTGCGGTGGTAAACCGACGGCAGCAGCACATTCGAGCCGTCGCGCACGTCATCCAGCAGCAGGTGGAAGTTCTCATCCTGTGTGTTGATCTCGATCCGGCTGATCTGGTCGGCCTGGCTGCGAAGGAACGCGAGCAGGCCGAGCAGCGCCTCGCGTGTCTCGTAGACCATCTCTTCCACCAGCATGTCGTAGGTCAGGAACTGGTTGGGGGCGGCGGGCTTGAACGAGAAGACTATGTAGCCACGCAGCGCCTTGCCATCCCGGTAGCCAACGATGCGCTTGGCGGGATTGCTGAAAAACCGGTTGAGTTCTTCGTCCGACTTGAGGATCAACCCATGAGTGCGCTTCGCCACGCGAGCATAACAGTCGCCGACAAGCTGCCTGTCGCCGTCGTCCGCGCCGAGCAGGACGATGTGTGACTTATCGCCGCTGGCGGGCAGCGCGGTGGGTGGCGCCTGATACTGGTTGAGCTTCGTGCCGTAGCCAAAGCCCATCTGTTTGTAAAAGTCCGGGCGAAAGGGGTAGAGCAGGGCGAATGGGATGTCCTGCTTGCGGCAGTATTCTAGCCAGCCATGCATCAGATCGCGGGCCACGTGTTCCTTCTTGTAGGCGAGATCCACCGCCACCATGCCGATGCCAGCCGCCGGAATCTGCGCGCCGCGCACGTTCATCACGAAGTCGTGCAAGCGCGCCGCACCTTGCAACGTCTCGCCGCGATAGAGGCCGACATAGGCCATCGGCGACTTTGCCATCCGTTCGGCGATGCTGGCGCGGTATTTCTCGCGCTCGCTCGGCGCGCCCAGTTTGAAATCGGGATAGGCGTTGTCGATGATGGTAATCAGCGCATCGTAGTCGCGTTCGGCAATCGCGCGAAACTCGGATTTTGGTGCGGTGGTGCGAGTGACCATGGCTCAACCCTCCCTGGGATGGATCGATGGCGGCACAACGTTATCGGTGCTTAGACGCAAGCACAAGATATCATTTTCAGGGCGGGTATGCCCCCTCCCCTAACCCCTCCCCCTAAAGGGAGAGGGGAATCAGAACGTTCCTGCGCGTTGATAGGTGATACTGGTTTCGCCTGGGATGTTGTCATTGGGGCCACCGCCCCCTCCCCTAACCCCTCCCCCTAAAGGGAGAGGGGAATCAGAACGTTCCTGCGCGTTGACAGGTGAAGCAGTGTACCAGCATGTGGGTGTAACACAAAAAAGGGAAATACCTCC
>JAICKD010000767.1 GCA_025928125.1 Ktedonobacterales bacterium | reverse complement strand
TGACGCAGCAAGCGTTTGGCGGTATCGAGCATGCCGAAGTCGTAGAGCGGGCGACCGCAGCAGAGCGAGCCGCGCGGCACGTCAACCCGAAAGCCCGCAGCCTCCAACACCTCGACCGCCGCCACCGCCGTCTCGGGATGGAAATGGTTGTTGAAGGTGTCTGGCCAGAGCAGCACCCGTTGCGCGTCGGCTGTCTCGGCGCGCGTGGGACGGCGGCGCCACCAGCGCTTGAATGTTTGCCGCGCGAAGGCTGGCATCGCGCGTTGGGGCGCCACGCCAGCAGCCAGTTTGGCGACCCGACTAATCCCCGGCGCGCAGGTCAGGACGTTGGCGAGCGATGGCGCCAGGGAAGCGAGGCGCGCCCACCAGTAGATCAGGCCCATCGCATAGGCGCTGCGCGGACGGAGGCGACCCGCGTAATAGTGTGAGAGGAACTCGGCCTTATACGTCGCCATATCGACATTGACCGGGCAATCGCCCTTGCAGCCCTTGCAGGCAAGACAGAGATCAAGCGCCTCGCGCACCGACTCGTCGCGCCAGCCGTCACGCAGCACGTCGCCCTGTAGCATCTCGAAGAGCAGATGCGCGCGGCCACGGGTGGAGTGCATCTCCTCATGGGTGACCATGTAGCTTGGACACATCGTCCCACCCTCATGGCGGCGGCAGAGGCCCACCCCGACGCAGCGCAACGTCGCCGTCGCCAGGCTGCCGCCATCCTCTGGGAAGCGGAAGTGGGTTGGTGGGCGCGCGGGGCGGTAGTCGGTTCCCAGTCGCAGGTTTTCGTCGATGCGATACGGCGTCACAATCTTGCCAGGATTCATCCGGTTGTCGCGGTCCCAGATCGCCTTGAACTCGCCAAACGCCTGCACCAGCTCCGGCCCGAAGACTTTCGGCAGTAGCTCCGCCCGCGACTGGCCATCGCCATGCTCGCCGGAGGGGCAGCCGCCATAACTGACGACCAGATCAGCCGCCTCCTCGATAAAGGAGCGGAAGCGCATGATGCCGTCGCTGGTTTCCAGATCGAAGTCGATGCGGGTATGCAGACATCCCTGGCCGAAGTGGCCGTAGAATGCGCTGGTGTAGTGGTAGCGGTCGATGAGCTTCCGTAGGTCGCGTAGATAGTCCGCGAACTTCTCCGGTGGCGCGGCGGAATCTTCCCAGCCCGACCATGTCTGCGCCGCGCCAGGGATGCGTGTCGTGGCGCCCAGGCCCGATTCGCGCACCTTCCAGACCAGCGCCATCTGGCCTGGGTCTTCAACCAGACGCATTGCGGGTGGATGCTGACCACGCTGGAGAGCGCCCATCGCGCCGCGCGCCATGCTCCGCGCCTCGTCCCGCGAATCCGCGCCAAACTCGACGAGCAGCCAGCCACGGCCCGCTGGTAACAACTGTAGCGCGGCGGGATCGAGAGCCTTGCGGCGTACGTCTTCGACCAGGTGTACGTCGAAGCCTTCCAGCCCGATGGGCTTGTGGGTCAGTAGCTCCATGACGTGGTCGCAGGCGCGGTAGATGTCGGGATAGCCCAGCACTAGCAGCACGCGATGCGATGGGCTGTGGACGAGGTTGAGGGTCGCCTCCAACATCGTGACACAGGTGCCTTCCGTGCCAACCAGCGCGCGAGCGACATGGAAGCCGTTCTCTGGCAACAGTTGATCCAGGTTGTAGCCTGAGACGCGGCGGGGAATCTTTGGATAGCGCGCGCGGACTAGATCGCCATAGCGGTCGCGCAGGTCGCGCAGCCGCCGGTAGATGTCGCCGCGCTCTCCGCCCTCAGCGATGATGCTCTCCAGCTCGTCGTCGCTGGTCTGGGCGACGGTCATGCGCAACCCGCCGTAGGTCAACACATCCAGGCTTTCGGTGTTATCTACCGTTTTGCCCGCCATCACGGAATGGACGCCGCAGGAATCGTTGCCGAGCATGCCGCCGAGCGTGCAGCGGTTGTGCGTGGCTGGGTCCGGCCCGAAGGTGAGGTGGTGGCGCTCCGCGGCGGCGCGCAGATCATCGAGCACAACGCCCGGTTGGACGCGCGCCAGTTTGCGGTCGGGATCGATATGGAGCACCCGGTTCAGGTATTTGGAGAAGTCCAGAATAACGGCGGCGTTGCAGCATTGGCCCGCGAGGCTGGTGCCGCCGCC
>JAICKD010000096.1 GCA_025928125.1 Ktedonobacterales bacterium | reverse complement strand
TTTCTCGCGGTCGGGATACTTCGGCGCCAGCTCGGCCACCAGGTCATTCTCGATGGCGTTGAGCGCCGCCTCGCGCGACGCCTTATCGGCGTTGTTGACGGCGGTCTCGAAGCGCGGGCGCACGAAACCGGCGACAGCGCTCAGCAGCTCCGCATCCGGCTCTGGCGCGCTAAAGGGCGTCTTCGGCTTGCCCGCCGCCGCGACCAGCTGCTCCTGGATGGCGATGAGGCTCTGGATCGCATCGTGCCCCGCTTTGATCGCCGCGATCATCGTATCTTCAGGCAGTTCTTTCGCGCCCGCCTCAACCATCACCACGGCGTCTTTGCTGCCCGCCACCACCAGATCGAGCATGCTATTTTTCAGCTCGGTCTCGGTCGGGTTGATGACGATCTTGTTGTCGATATAGCCGACGCGCACGCCGCCAACTGGCCCGGCAAACGGGATGTTGGAGATCGAGAGCGCGGCGGAGGCAGCGATGATGCCAAGCACATCGGAGTCGTTCTCCAGGTCAGCGGAGAGGACGGTGATGACGACCTGGACATCGTTGCGATAGCCCTTGGGGAAGAGCGGGCGAATCGGGCGGTCAACCAGACGCGAGGCGAGAATCGAATGCTCGGTCGGGCGCCCCTCGCGCTTGATGAACCCGCCGGGGATCTTGCCCGCGGCGTAGAGGCGCTCCTCCACATCCACCGTCAGTGGGAAAAAGTCAATGCCCTCACGGGGCGAGGCACTGGCGGTCGCCGTGCCAAGAACAACGGTATCGCCGTAGCGCAAGAGCACCGCGCCGCCTGCCTGTTCCGCCAGGCGACCCGTCTCGATGCTCAGGGTGCGCCCCGCGAGCGTCGTTTCAACTTTGTGAAACATTATTTCCTCCGGCGCCTCACCGCTGCTTATATTGCTGAAACCGTGCCACTCAGGCCGGAGCGGGGGGCGCGACTAAATTGCGAGGAATCTTTATATGCCCAGGTATGCGAGTATGCGTGAATGGGGAGCGCACATACGCTCCCCTCGCGGGCAAGAAAATCTTCCTCCGTCCAACGTGTCAGGACGTCAGGCCACCGTGCGCGCGAGCGCTGCTAGCCTGAGGCGCTGGCCAGGCCGAGGGATAGCTTGTGAGGACGACCACAAGGCAACGACAGAGCGATTAGTGTCGCAGGCCGAGCTTCTCGATCAGCGCACGATAGCGCTCCGGGCTGGTCCGGTTGAGGTAGCGCAGCATACGGCGGCGCTGACCGACCATCTTGAGCAGTCCCCGACGGGAGTGATAATCGTGCTTGTTCACTTTGAGATGCTCGGTCAGATCGCGGATACGCTGGGTCAGAATAGCAACCTGCACCTCTGACGAACCAGTGTCGCCCTCGTGGGCCTGATGCTCCTCGATGATCTGCGACTTAATCTCTGGCTGCAATGGCATAGTGTTTTGCTGGCCGCACGCCGTCCGGGCCATCACGCGCCGGGGGCGTCGGCCTCCTCCTTCACTGGTGTTCTTCGTGTCGCGCGGGTAACCCATTGTCACCCGCCTCTGATGCACTGGTGGATCACCAGGACAAACCCCATTGCGCACGTCCAGTCCGGCGTGTCGGTGTCGGCGCGCGCGGCGTCTGCCGGTTGTCCTTTTCAAGCAATCCTGTTGTCCTCGCCGGGCATACCAGGGGCGCCCCATCGTCAGAACGTATGACGGAGCATCCCGGCGGATGTGCTACTGCCTCTCTCATAGGCAGCCTGTTGTATGCCACTTAAAGACGCTACCAAGTATAGCATATCCCTTCGCCAGCCGCCAGCAAATCCCACCACCTAGCTGGCAGACGGCAAAAGCCGCTCACGTACCGATACACTGCACTGGGGCGAAGAATGCCCATTTCTCGCTTCGCCCGTGTCATATTCCTTGTTCGCTGATAGATAGCGATCAAATTCCATTATAGTGCCAGCGTAGTCCGCTGGTCACCACTGGCGAGTGAAGTCGGGCCATGAGTCTTCCTTGCGAAGTAGAAAGCAGTAACCTGCCAATGCATGTGGCGCTTCAAGGGCAGCTCAGCCCGCGGCAAACATCTATGCCGCCGAGGCAACCATGTATTGGCCAGCCTGCTCGCCCTCTGTGCTGAGAGCGTCAATCGCGCGGGCTACACCGGAGATAGAACCTGATGTTTACAAGTAGATGGAGAATGTAGTATAGTTCGGTTGAACTCACGCGACAACCGGGTGTGGTGTTCCACTCCTTGAGTGATCGTCAGTCATTCGCGAGTGGAACCTTCTGTTCTATGTAGCCCAGTGCAAAGGTATCCGCCTCAAACCATACCATCGTGACGCCTCCGGTTATCGACCTGATGATCGTGAATCGCGACAGGGCCGACACAGAGCAATCTCGGTGCGGTTCAGAAAGGACAAGAATGTGGGCGTTCTGGATTATCGCAAACAGCGCTTCTTCTCTGTCGCCGCAGCCGCCGAGCAGTGCTTTCAAGCGTTTTACCGCGCTATGTCCAAAACGGGTATGGGAGTCGGGGCTATCAGATGGGATTTGGGACGCGCCAGCGCACGGATCACCCCTGATCTTGACGAGCAGGAGTGGCCCGCGTATGTGGCGACATTTGCTGGTCGAGCAGGCCTCGGTGGACTTTTAGGCGCTCTCACTGAACAGGGGCAGCGCGCCGAGCAGTCTATGAAAGGCACACAGATCACGTTCGCGGTCAACCCCCAGACGTCTGGAGGTCGAACCGAATGCGCGATGTGGCTGAGCAATTCATTGTCCGGATTATGGATGCCCTTCGGCGACATGATGTTCCTGCGCAACTACATGAACGACGTCGAGCAGCAGCTTCGCGCGCTCGACCCGGCGCTGACCATGAACAAAGTGTGACCCCACGAAAAATCGACAGGAAGGGAGGTGATGAGCATGCGATCCAGTGGCGAGAGAAACCCAGAGAAGGACAGGATTGTCGAGAAAAAGCCCGTGGAAAAACCCAATATTACCCGTGCTATCGGGGATATCGCGATCAAGGGCGCGCAGAAAGACAAGGGGAAGAAGTAGCAACCAACGGGGGTGAGTGTCTGACCCATTCGTTGGCTCGGACATTTACCCTGTCGTCTAGTGGCCAAAAAAGTCCGATAGCTTCCAAACATTAAGGGAGGACACCTGAATGGCCCTATCCCCGTGTTGTGGTGCGCCGATTGAAGTTCGTAACGATGGCAAGCCACATTGCTCCGAGTGCGGAAAGACCCTTGGCAGGTAAATATCTGCTACCGGTCAATTGATTCATCGTTGAGAGCGTTGGGGATCGACATCCCTATCCCATAATCCGTATCCCTTACCTGTTATGAGTACATTTGGACGCATACCGGTAAGGGAGCGGATAACCGAGGCATTCCTCCAGCAAGGCAGGGGATGTTTAGGCGACTATTTGGATTTGGGTGTGTTGCAGACCACCTTTGATACGTGAGACGTAACGAGTGGATCCGAATGATATCCCGACTACCGCTACCACAGAAACAGAAAGCGGGAAAAACATGCCACTGTTCGGACGCAGTCGAGTGCTGACAATCAACGGCCGCCCTCAAACTCAACCAGAGGCGCCCGGTAGCATACAACGGAGGCTCAGGCTCTTCGTTGAGTGCGAGCGCCGACTCGCTGACGACCCTCTGGCCTTACCGTCGGCAGCGGGCCGACCAATCGGCGATGGCCTCGGTCTTGAAAGTCTCGTCGCGAAGATCGCTCCCCTCTTTGTGCGAGAGCGGAGCCTGATCCGCTGGGCAGCTCTACGTGGGGCCTTCACCGAATTATTCGTTCGGATCTTTGACCCAGGAAGCGCCGCCGCGTCACCTGCGGAACTCATATACGCAATGGGGTTCATTTTAGATGATACCCAGGATGAAGCAGGGTTTGCTGTGAACCCTCAGTGGCAGGTCACGCCAGAGCAGAGGGAGGGCGCTCTGGGTATTTTCAGTTCTGTGTCGATTCGAATGGATGATTACGACCGCTACTCACAGATGAATATTGCCGATGTCAACGCCGACCCGCGTTGCCAGATTCCTGTGGCAGTAGCTCTCGATGCCATTGCCTGGTCAGCCGTTGCTCTCCTCCGCCTCGGTATCGCGCAACAAGTCATAGCGCAAGTACCCGAACCCGATGCGCTATCTGGCCCAGGTTGGTACACTGACCCTCTTTGGGCAAAGGCTGAGCGGTACTGGGATGGCTCCGACTGGACGGCCCGTTGTCGACTGAATGATGGCCGCGAGACATCCGTTCCTCTAGCGTAGACGGTGAACGATGCTCTCGTATAGAGCGATTCGACGACCAGCGGGAGACGAAGACATGGGATTCTTTCGGTGGCTCCAAGGGCAATCTTCGAGCAGACACGCGCTACCACGCGATATCGTGTCCATGATGGAGCGCTATGGGCGTTTTGAATACGATCCGCAGGGAAGTGGAGAGGATGCTGGCTCCATCTGGTCGCAGACGCAGTCGCCCTTGCGACCATTCGCCACCGAAGATCTTTCTGGCTTTCTGGCTGCCCTGGCGACGGCTGTGCTTCCAGTTGGTGGCTGGGCGGTATTCGGCGCGGAACGCACGATGTGGAACTTGATCAGTTCACCCAATCGTGAAGATCCTTCATACAACGCCATCATGGACGCATCCCTGGCATTCTTGCGCACTCTTGATAGATCTCAAGGGCATGTCACTGGCTACGAGTGGCAGCATTGGGTGGCCAATGGCGGAACTCACGAGAACTGGTAGTTGTAGGGCCTCATACTCCCCAACATATTGAGAGCAAACGCTCACTGCATCAGCGGGCGGGTTGGCTCGGCCTCGCGCGGGCTGGTTGGCCGGGTATGCGCGGGCAGCCGGAAGGCGACCTGCCGCCGCAGCGAGCGCCGCAGCCGCCGGATGCGCTCGCGATAGACCTCTTCGGGCTGGCGCGGCGTGTTCTTGGGCGGATCGCCCATCGCCACATGCCACTTGCGAAACGCCAGGCCCGTCGCCGTCTGGTAGAGCGTGCGCGCGGTCAGCCACGCGCGCGGCCCATACTCCAGGGCATAGGAGCGTTCGGCGGCATCGCGCAGCGTCGCGTTCTGCAGCAGCAGATATTCATCCGGCGAGACGACACCGTCGAGCACCTCGCTGGTGAGGTATGCGCGGACCGTCTCGGCCTCCCGCGCCAGCGAGGCGAGGGCGATTCGTAGCAGCACCAGCTGGGCCGTGAAGAGCGGCACATATTCCGCCAGTAGCGTCACCAGCGCGAAGAGCGCCGCCGCGTGCGCCAGCAGCTCGGGGGTCGCCAGCTCATCAGCGCCAAAGGCGACGAAGTCGAAGCCGGTATGCAGCAGAATCGCGGTGGCAAACCCGGCGAGCGGGGCCAGGATTTGCCAGCGGCGGTCGCGGGTCTCGCGCGCTGCCCCAAGGCCCGCCCCAAAAAACGCGGTGAACGTCGAGTGGCTGAGCCAGCCGAGAACTACGCGCCCGAAGATGAGTACGCCGAGGTCGGCGCGCGGGGTGACGGCGAAGAAGACGAAGTTCTCCACCATCGCGAAGCCCGCGCCGATCAACGCGCCGTAGATAATGCCATCGGTGACGTTGTCGAACTCATCGCGTAGCAGCACCAGCAGCACGATCAGCCCAGCGCCCTTGATGGCCTCCTCCGAAAAGCCAGCGCTCAGCGCCTGCGACGCCGCGTGGACCAGCCCATCCTGAAGCCCTAAGGCGTTCAGCGCCGACGCCAGCAGAGCGACCAGCCGCCGCTCCAGGAAAAGCGCGGGCGCGATGGCGATGAGCGCCCCCCAGAGGAACGCGCCCAGCATCAGCGACCACGGCTCGCGCTCGTAGCGGTCCAGGCTGAGCGTCACGACCGCGACGCCAAGCGCGGGTACCAGCGGGATCGTCAGCGCCGCTAGCACGGAGCCAGCGCCCTCGGTGGCCAGCGCGCCTCGCCCCACCAGCACCGCGGTTCCCAGCGTGACGACGGTACAGACCAGCAAGACCAGCGCCGCGCCGATGCCCAGCAGCCACCACAGGCGCGCCTTGAAGCGCCCGCGAAATGCGAATTGCAGCGTGATACCGGGGCTGAGCAGGTGGGTGGAGCTGGCGCTCTGGGGAAGTGACGCATCATCCGACGCGCCATCGAGCAGGTCGGCCTCGCTCACCTCATCGGGCAGAAAACCGTTGCTTTCGCCAGTTGCCTCGGTGAGATACGCGGCGTAACTGCCCTCGGATGATTCCAGATGTTCTTCAGTGGAAGTCGAGTTGGGATAGACGGGGCGCAACGCCACCAGTTGCAGCGATGTCTGTCCCAGCCGCACGATGTCACCCGGCGAAAGAGAGACACTCTGCCCCGGCTGGCATGCCTGCCCGGCAACCTCCATCGTATTGGCCGCCGAGCAGTTTTCGATCCACCAACCCTCGCGGCTGGCGATCAAGCGGGCATGCTCGCGCGAGACGGAGGGGTCGAGCAGCACGATGGCGTTGCGCTGCG
Organism: Ktedonobacterales bacterium; assembly: GCA_025928125.1. Taxonomy (GTDB): domain Bacteria; phylum Chloroflexota; class Ktedonobacteria; order Ktedonobacterales; family JADMIN01; genus DAHUXT01. Next base: position 1,910 of record JAICKD010000096.1, on the reverse strand, counting down.
CCCGGCCGATGGGATTGATGCCCCGCGTGATAGGCACGGCGCGCCCGCCACCGAGAAAGGCGATCTCGTTGCTGGCGGGACTGACCAGCCGCAGCACACCGAGGGTCGGCGAGGCAACCTCCGCCGCCGACGGGCGCGTGTTCCGTGTCCGAACGAGCATTTTGCGACGTGTCGTTCGGCCCACAGCATCCCCGTCCCTTCTCCACAGGCCAGTCGAGCGTACCTCGGTTTAGTGTCCCGCCTCAGGGAGACTGCCCGGCAGCGCTGGCGGTGGCAGCAGCTTCTCGTCCTGCCGCGTCTCGCGATAGCGCCGGTAGAAGCGCTTGAACGAGGCGTTGATCTGGCTGGGAGTGAGCTTCTTGCCGCTCTCGAAATATTCGATGGCCACCTGACCAATAGACCATGTGGCCGCCGCCGCGATGGCCCCCGCCACCAGATCGCCGCCGAATGGCATCGCTTTGGCCGCCTCCTCCGCGAGATAGCGCATAAACAGGCCACCAGCGATGGTCGCCACCAGCTCGCGCATATGCTGGGCGTTCATTGGTTCGCCATAGACGGCGGCGACGCGCAACACCAGCCGGATCTGATTGCCCAGCAGAATGGGAATATCCACCAGCGGCACCGGCTGAAGCCCGGCAGCCAGGGCAATGAGTGTCGCGGAACGCACCAGCTTGTTGGCCGCCTCGCGCCGGAACTGTGGCAGTTGGCGCCCCAGCACGATGGCCGCCTCGGGGCTGGCGTCGATGAGCGCGGGGATCAACTCCTCGCTGACATTGGCGCCATCGCGAGCCGAGATGGGGATGACATCCTTCACTTGCAGCCGCGCCGCCGCGCGCGCCGCCGCCTCATCCGCCGCCTCGCCGATCAGGTCGCATTTATTGAGCGCCACTGTGAATGGCTTCTCAGTCTTGCGCAGTTGCTCCACCATCTCATAGTCACGCGGGCGCATGCCCTCACCGGCGTCGAGCATATAGATCGTGACGGCGGCCTCTTCGATAGCCTCCTTCTGCATCTCGGGGATATGCCCTGGCGTATCGATGAGGGTGAAAGGGCCAAAAGCGCCGCGCACGTTGGAGGTAGTGGTGCCTTCGACCGGTGAGACGGGCGAGACATACTTGCCTTGCAGGGTGTTGAAGAGGGTGGATTTGCCGGAGTTTGGCAGGCCGATGATGGCTACCTTGCGGCGGATTTCATCGGCAATTTCGTCCTGCGCGATCTTCCAGTTCACCGAGTTCATGAACTTACGCGCCAGCGCCAGATTCGAGGGAATCCCGGCGAGCATAGAGAACGAGAACAGACGCCGCGGATTGATGTTGAACCGGTTGCCCTTCTTGCCATTCTCTCCGCCAGCAGATGTATCCGCCATGCCTCGCCTCTTCCTTCCATTTCGCCCGCGCCCGCCGTCGCCCTTGTTTCAGCCTGTTATAGCACGCCAGCCCGGTCGCTGGCCAGACGTAGTAGCCTGATGTATCAGTATGGTAAGCTCGTTGCGCCGCAGTCCGTCGCGGCCCATCGCGGCGGGCGCGCGCATCATCCACCAACCTGAACCAATGCGATTTGCGTGCCAGCGCGCGGCCATGCTCTCAGCGCCATGCTCTACCTAATGAATACGTATGAGGTGAGGAGTAAGTATGATTAGCGCCAATGATCTGACGGAGGCTTTTGCCCGCAACGCGATGCTCGCCAAAATGCGGTCTGGAGGGCTGACCCAGGAAGTCAGTCCGCGGCAGCAGCCGGTGCAGGGGAACTGCCTGAACTGGATGCTCGGCCATATCGCCATCAATCGCGACCAAGTGCTGGAATTGCTGGGCGAGCCGCCGCTGATGGGTGAGAAGGGCGCGTGCTACCGGAGGGAATCGGAGCCGCTGACTGCGGGCGATGAGGGTATTCTGCCGCTCGACGATCTGCTC
>JAICKD010000282.1 GCA_025928125.1 Ktedonobacterales bacterium | reverse complement strand
CGTCTGCTGGCGAGCGGCTGGGTCAAGCTCCATGGCGCGCAGCACCACGTCATTCGTCCGCTTGCTTAGCATCGGATTGAGGACCAGGGGAGCGCGTAACGCATGGGCGCTCAGTCGCGCCGGCGCCTCGGTTGGCTGGTAACCGGTCAGCAGGTAGTAGAGTGTCGCGCCCAGGCCGTAGACGTCCGTGCGCTGGTCTGTGGCGCCAACCGCCTGATACTGCTCTGGCGGCGCATAGCCCGGGGTGAAGGCGAGCGCCGCGCCAATGGTCTGCGTCCCGCGCGCATACAGCTTTGCCAGCCCGAGGTCCATCAGCACTGGTTCACCTGTGCTGATGCTCAATTTGATATTGGCGGGCTTGATATCACGATGAATGATTGGCACGGGCTGTTGATGCAGCGCGGAGGCCGCGTCGCAGATAGGGATAATCCAGTCCAGCACTTGCGTTTCGCCGAGCGGGCGGCCTGTTTTGCGGATGTGGTTGATAGCGATATCTTCGAGCGTTTGCCCGTCAATATAATCCATGACGAGATAGAGGCGGTTGTTTTCCTCGAAGACCGCATAGGCCGAAACGAGGTTTGGATGCCGTACATTAAGTAGGAATTCCGCTTCGAGCCGAAACTGTCGGCGCGCGTGTAGATCGCTGCTAAACGCCTCCTTGAGCGCGCGATAATGATGCAGCATCGTATCCTGGGCGCGGTAGATATGGCCGAATCCACCGCCTCCGATGTACCCCTGTATCAGGTATCGGCCCTGCGCCAGCGACGTACCAGGCGCCAGCGCTGGCGGCTGTGGAATGGGCGCCGCCGACTGTTCAGGTTGTAACTGCCGAGGATAGCGTTGCTGGTGATCGAGCTGCATGCGCGTCTCGCCGTCCTCCCATTACACCCTGGTCATCCGCGCAAGCTGCGCCGTTACTCATCACTCTACACGATGTGATGGCTCGCGTGTCGTCACCCAGACAAGTATACTTATCTGCTCCACGAGACTATCTATGCAGACGAGAAGACGCCAGCAATCGTAGCACAATAGGAACCTATCACCCAGACTTTATGGCCTCGTCAAGCGCCGCCGTCATCGTGAGCGACGAGCCAGCCGCCCACTGCACATCGAAGTCGGTCTGCCTAAGCGCGTCGCGCGCGCAGCTCAGTGTATGCTCGAAGGCGTCGCGTTCGGTGGGTGGCAGTGGCGCATTGGCCTGGAGTCGGAGTGTGGCGGCTGCAGCGGATAGTCGCACGGCCCGCGCGTAATCCGCTTCAGCGCATAGCAGCCCGCAGTAACCCTCCAGACACCAGGCAAAGAAGGCAACGCTGCCGAAGGAGTGAAACCGAGCGAGGCTCTCCAGGAAGCGTCGACGCGCCTGGTCGTTGTCCTGCTGCTGGCGTTCCAGGTGCGCAAGCATTGTGATCATGATGGCGCCATCCCAGGTATTATCCGCAGCCTCAGCGCCTGCTAGCGCCTGCTCGAGCAGCCCATACGCCTTGTCCAATTCACCTTGATGGCGCGCCACTTCAGCCAGAAGATACAATGCGCGGTACCTCGCCTCATTGTTGGCAGCGGGGTCGGCCTGCGCCACGCTCTCGGTAAATACCGTGGTCGCCTGCTCCAAATCGCCCTTCGCCTGGGCAATCATTCCAACCGTTGCCAGCGCATTGCTCAGCCCATCGTGGTCGCCAATCTGCCGTGCCAACACAACAGCCTCCTGGGCAAACACCTCCGCCTGCTCTATCCGGCCGTAATTGATGAGGGTGCGTCCATATCCGTAGAGCATCTGGACCCGAAGGGCAAGTGGCGCCGCAGGCGCGCCCGCGGCCCGTGCCTCAGCGTCGAGCGCAAGCATTGCCGAAAACCAGTAGTCTGTCTCCCCAGCCGCGCCACGAATGAACCAGATGCGGGAAAACCCCGCTAATCGTAGCCCTAATTCGGCGTCGCGGCGCTCAAGCGCCCACTCGAGCGCTGCGCGGGCGTTGGGCAGTTCTTGACAAAGAATATCAGCGTCGTGGCCTCGACCAAAACCTACTGACACAAGCGATTGCGCCTGCGTCGCATAATAGTTCGCATGGTTATGGCGGCGCGTCTCTTCCTCGCCTTCGGCGCGTAGTCGTTCCAGAGCATACTCTCGCACCAGGTCCAACAGATAAAAGCGGGTTCTTCCTTCGCGAGTGGCCTCAACTTGCATGAGACTTGCATCCACCAGCGCCGCCAGCGCGAGCATGGTTTCGGCCTCCGCTATGTTATCGTCTCCCCAGCAGACGGCCCGCGCCGCATCCAGTGTCGCGCCGCCGACAAAAACACCAAGTGACCGGAAACACTGCTGTTGGGCCGCCGAAAGCAGGTCATAGCTCCAGCCGAAAGCGGCTGCCATCGTGCGCTGGCGATCTGGCAGATCTCTTGCCCCTTCGAGCGCAAGCGCCATGTGTTGATCGAGTTGTTCCACAATCTGGGAGAGTGTGTAAGCCATGGCCTGACCAGCCAGCAACTCTATCGCCAGCGGCATGCAATCCACGCGCTTGCAGAGTATGGCCGCGTCTGACACAGCAAACGTAAGCGCTGGCCGTACGGCACGCGCCCGTTCGCAGAAGAGCGCAACGGCATCCTCCAGTACGAGCGCTGTGAGCGGCATCAGGTATTCTCCGCGCAGGCGCAGTGGTGACCGACTGGTTACAAGCGCAGCCACATGCGGACACCAGGCAAGGAGGTCAGCCAGAAAAAGCGCAGCCTCGCTGACATGTTCAAAATTGTCGAGCAGCAGCAGGATATGTTTTTCATGAAGGCAAGCGCGAATCTGCTGTTCGAGAGGGATATCACTCTTCTCACGCAAGTGAAGTTCCTGCGCAATGACGTTGGGTACGAGCGTTGCGTCACGGATGGCTGCCAAATCTACGAATACGGCCCCATCACGAAACACCACTTGCGAGCTATCCTGCCCAATCTGCAGGGCAAGCCGTGTCTTCCCAACACCGCCGGGACCGGTGAGCGTGACCAAACGCGCGGCGCCTTCGTTCAGCAAGGCCAGTCCCTGCCTATACTCATGTTCCCGGCCAATGAGTGGTGTCAGGGGTACAGGCAAGCGCCAAAGAAAATCGGTTGAAGCAGCTTGGTCTGGCTCATGAGCGAGGGGCGCCAGGTCGGGCCGCGCGGCGGCCAACAACAATGCCCGCTGGGACGGCGAGAGCGCCAGAGCGGTCGCCAGCAGATCGAGTGTTGCGGTATGTGGCACGCGATGCAACCCACGCTCCAGGTCGGAGATTGCTCGTGCGCTCAGGCCAGCCCGTTGCGCAAGCGCCTCTTGTGAAAGGCCCGCTGTCACACGATAGCGTTTGAGCAACAGACTCAAACTGGTCTGGTCTCTCATTGGCCGCACTCACTGGTAGTTGCTGGAAGCCATCCTACCGACATTGTCTGCCATCACGAACTGCCATCGTCCGCAATAGCATAGCACGCATTACAGCGAAAATGTGAGTATCAGGTGAGTGTTGTTCATGGCGCTGGAGGCGTGCTCCACATATGCTGTCACCGTCGAATATTCCACACGCCAACGGGACGACAACGGGAGGCTATGATGCGACTCGACTACCTGTGTGACATGCAGATTTCTCTTAATGAGAGTCAGGCGCTGGTCAAGCCGAACGGCGGGGAAGAAGGCTCGCTCTTTGTGCTGGGGAGCGGCATTATCGAGGGCAAGCGCTTGTGCGGCACGGTGCGTTGTGTCAATCACGCGCGCCGCCGCAGCGATGGGGTGATGTTACCAGACCTCCATGGCGTCATCACGACAAACGACGATGTCGCAATCCTCTTTCATATGCATGGTCTCACATCCTGGCTACAGGTGCCTGATGGGCCAAACGGCAATCTCGTATCCTGGATTACGTTTGAGACCGACGCTGAAAAATATGGCTGGCTCAACAATGCGCCGTGCGTGTTGGAAGGGGCGGTGCAATTGCACCCAGAACGCGGCGCAACGGGGCCAACGCGCGTCTACATCTGCGTCAACGAGATGATCTAACATCGGAACTCTGGGTTGTTCGGAGGGCAGTAAAAGGTGGTGCGCAATGATACTCGTCGTAGGGGCAAGTGGGCGGCTTGGCGGCCTTGTCGCGCGTCAACTACTTTTAGAGGGCAAGCAGGTACGCGCCATGAGCCGAACGCCCTCATCGCTGTCAGAACTTACGGCAATGGGAGCAGATACTGTGGTCGGCGACCTGCGCGATCCTCAATCGCTCGCCGTTGCGTGCCAGGGGATCGACGCGATATTCAGCGCCACGCACGCCTTCAACGGTAGTGGCAGCAACAGCCCGCGCGCCGTGGATGACATCGGGAACCGCAATCTGATCGATGCGGCGCGTACAGCACATGTGCGCCACGTGGTATTCACCTCGATTCTCGGCGCTCGGCCAGATCACCCAGTGAATATGTACCGCTACAAATATGCCATCGAGCAATACTTACGCGCTTCTGACCTCAGTTACACTATTTTGCGCCCAGCGCCATTCATGGAGACCTGGATAGAGATTCTCGGCAGGTCCATCATCACACAAGGTAAGGCGATGGTATTTGGCAAGGGAGATAACCCGATCAATTTTGTCTCTGTCCGCGATGTTGCGCGATTCGCTGTCATGGCGCTGGGCGGTAATTCCAATGCCCACAACCGCATCATTGAAGTTGGCGGGCCAGAGAATACCACACAACTACAGTTTGTCAGGCTGATCGAAGAAGCAAGCGGGCGCAAATCCAGGGTGCAGCATATTCCGCTACCGATGATGCGCATCATGCGACTCGTCACGCAGCCGATCAATCCAGCTTTTAGTCGCCAGATTCTCGCGGGCATCATTATGGATACCGAAGATATGACTTTCGACCCTGCCGAAACGCTCAAACTATTGCCGATGCGCCTGACGCCGCTTCAAGAGGTGGTCGAGAGCGAGTTCGCTCGCACGCCAGTCACCACGCATCGCGAGCAAGCGAGGTAAAAAGAATCGCGCGTAGGCGTCTCCTCCGTATAAAGGAGGACGCCCATGGACAACGCTTCGCGACGATTGCCATGCCATCCGCTCGGCTACTTTCGCGCGCGGCGCATCTTGCCGCTCTTCGCCCTCATGCTGTTTGCTTTGAACGCCTGCGGTAGCGACACAAGCGTTGCCACAACCCATCCGCATGTGACGCCAACTGTTCCCCTGGACGCACAGCTTATGAGCGAATCGCTATACGTTATCAATGCCTCACCGGTTGCCATTGCTCCTTCGGGATGGGCGCTCACGGCACTCAATGCGCAGACAGGCGCGGTGCGCTGGAAACTGCCGACGGCCGGGATGATTGGCAGGCCCGTCGTCGCCAACGGTGTCATCTATTTTGCGCCACAGGATGGCTATGTCTATGCCGTTGACGCCGCCACCGGGCATATACGCTGGCGTTT
>JAICKD010000084.1 GCA_025928125.1 Ktedonobacterales bacterium | reverse complement strand
CTCCACCATCGCGGGCAGCATCCTATCAACTAACTGCGCCGCAGCCTCGGGATCGCGTTCCCGCAGGTACGCGGCATAGATCAGACTATTCTCGAAATCCGCGTAGGGGTCATCGCTTTGCGCGTCTGACGAAACGCAGAATCTGTACACCATCATCGGAAGACCTCCTCAGCATCGGAATCGTTGTGACATGACCGGTTGTGCCGCCACGGCCAGACGCCGCGCGACCTGAGACAGCCGCGGTCACACCGTCGGCTGGTTGCCGACGGATCCCGATAACCTCTTGAGACAGATGACATACAGCGCGCATGGTTCTCGTCTTCTCTGATGTGTTCACGTGCGGTGGACGGACAACGGACCGCCCGCACCGCAAAAGGCCACAAAAAAACCCTTTCATCCCGCCTGGGACGAAAGGGCAACATGCCTTCCGTGGTTCCACCCACATTTCACGCGACGAATGCTATCACCTGCTCGTCGCGTGCTTCATTCCTGGCCGATAACGGATGCCCTCCGCGACAGCCTGCCGCCAGTGAAGGCGGGTCGGTGTCGGGCTAGCGGGTGGTATTCGCAGTCATCTGTGCCGGAGATGGCTCTCAGCCGGTGGCCATCTGTCGCTGTCGGAAGACGCCTGCTACTCGTCCCGCTCTACGCCATAACTATTCGTACCGCATTCAGCATATCACGCGGCAGACCCGCTGTAAAGCCTGTGCAACAGTCGCTTCACATGCTACACTGCTTATCACTTGCCATTACCGCAATTATCCCACAGCAAGCATGCTATCTTCCTAAGTGGGTGTATGGAGCGCGTTTGAGGAGCAAACATGGAGGATGGACGTCAGCCACTGGAGTTAGCGCCTGCTGCGCTGCGACGGCAAACCGATCCCGCCGGTCTCGGATTTGCTACGACCACTGAGTTACCCGCTCCCACGGGCATGGTTGGCCAGGAGCGCGCGCAGGAGTCGATAGATTTCGCGCTGGAGATGAACGACAGCCGGTATAACTTGTTCGTCAATGGCGACCCCGGCACGGGACGGCGCATTGCTGTGGCCACCGCCGTCGAAGCGATTGCCAAAAGTCGTCCCGCCGCGAAAGACTGGTGCTATGTCTATCGCTTCGACCAGCCAGAGGAGCCGCACGCCGTGGCATTGCCACCAGGCATGGGCCGCCCGTTCGCTCATGATGTCGCCACCTTCGTCCAGACCGCGCGGCGCGAGTTGCGGCAGGCATTTTCCAGCGACGCCTATGCCACCCAACGCAAGGAACTGCTGAGCGATATCGAGCCAGATCACACCGCGCTATGGAGCGCGCTGCGCGAACAGATACGCGCGCTCGGCTTTCTGGTCCGAGCGACCGAACTGGGTATTGCGATTCTGCCCCTCCGCTCATCCATCGGTCCGCAAAATGTGGCGCCATCTGGTGTCGGAGGCAATGATGAGTCCGAGCTTGATGATGAGCCACTGATCCTCTCGCGTGAGGAGATTGACGCACTGCCAACAGCCGAGCGTAATCAGTTGCGCGCGCGACATGAACAGGCGGAGACGCTGCTCAAGCGTAACCTGCCAGAGATCACTGCTCTTGAAGATGAGATGGCCGCTCGAATCCGCGTGCTAAACACCGCGACCGCTGAGGAGGCGCTGACTCAGGGGATCGAGCCGCTAGTGGAGCAATACGCCATCTCCGCCGACGCGGTCGACTTTCTGCGGCAGCTGGCTGGCGACATGGTCGCGCATGCCGATGTGCTGCGCGGCGACGTCGACGATGCTGGGTCCGCCAGCGACGCGGAGGGCGACGAGGAAGACCAGGGCATGGATGGCAGCGAGGGCCGGGTGAGTCTGCCCGCGCTCCTCCGGCGCTACCGGGTCAATGTGCTGGTCTCGCACAAGCCCGAGGATGACGCGCCAATTGTCATCGAGATGAACCCGACGCGCACCAATTTGCTCGGGCGCATTGAGTCTGGCACCAAACGCGGCCTGCCGTTCACCGACCACATGATGATTCGCGCGGGCGCTCTGCATCGGGCGAACGGCGGCTTTCTGATCGTGCAGGCCCATGACCTCATCACCACCCCACATGCCTGGGATACGCTCAAGCGAGTGCTGCGCTTCGGCATGATTGGCATGGATAGCGGCGGTGAGCCGCAGGGCAACCCACCCGGCGCGACCCTCCGACCGGAGCCGATTCCCGCGAATGTGAAGGCTATCCTCATCGGGGATCTCTCCACCTATCGGCCGCTGATGGAACAGGATCCGGAATTCCGGCTGCTCTTCAAGGTGCGGGCGGACTTCGCCGATGAGATGCAGCGGACGCCAGACGCCGAACAGGCATACGCCCGCTTCAGCGCCAATGTCGCGCGCACCAGTGGCGGGCCGCCACTGGCGGCGGACGCCGTAGCAACGCTGATCGAGGAAGGGAGCCGCTGGGCGGAGGACCAGGAGCGCCTCTCGACCGAGTTTGGCAGCCTGCGCGATCTGACACTGGAGGCATGCTACTGGGCGAAGAAGGAGAAGGCCGAGACGACATCGGCGGCGCATGTCAGTCGTGCGATTGCCGCACGCGAGCGGCGGACGAGTCTCTCTGAAGATAAGTACAACGAGCTGATCGACGAAGGGCAACTTGTCATCGAGACATCTGGCGAGGTGATAGGGCAGGTCAACGGGCTTTCCGTGCGCATCTCCACCGACCACTTCTATGGCGTGCCGATGCGCATTACCGCGCGCACCTCACCGGGCGTGGCGGGCGTCACCGACATCGAGCGCGAGACGGCGATGAGCGGGCCAAGCCATAGCAAGGGTGTCCTCATCCTCAGCGGTTTTCTCGCCGGACGATTCGCCCAAGACTTCCCGCTGAGCCTCTCCGCGAGCATCTGCTTCGAGCAGAACTATGAGCCAATCGATGGGGATAGCGCCTCCTCGGCGGAACTCTACACGCTGCTCTCCAGCCTTTCGGGTGTCCCAATCCGCCAGTCGCTTGCCGTTACCGGCTCCGTCAATCAGCGCGGCGAGATTCAGGCGGTCGGCGCGGTGACGGCCAAGGTTGAGTCGTTCTATCGGCTCTGCGAGATACGCGGACTGGACGGCCATCAGGGGGTGCTGATTCCGCGGGCCAACATTCGCAATCTGATGCTGCGCGAGGAGATCGTGGCCGCCGTCAAGGCGGGAAGGTTCCATATCTACGCCATCGGCTCGGTGGACGAGGGTATCGAGCTGCTCACTGGCATCCCCGCAGGCAGACCCGACCGCGACAACCGCTACCTGGAAGGCACGATCAACGCGCGCGTCAGCCAGATGCTGCGCCTCTATAGCGACCGCGTCCGTGCCTATATCGCCGGGCAAAACGTTGGATTGGCCCGCCCATAAAACCCGAAAGCACCCTATATACCTGGCAAGAGCCGCCTGTATTCTCAGAAATCAGCGCAGCAAAGCCGCCACCTTCGCCACCAGCGTCTCGAGATCAAATGGCTTGGCCAGAAATCCGTCCGCACCCGCATTCGCGGCTTCCTGGGCTGCTCGCGGATGGGCCGAGATCATTAGGACGGGAATGGAGCGTATGGATGGGTCAGCCTTCAAATCGCGGACAATCTCGCGGCCATCACGCCCGGCCAGCAGCATATCCAGCAGGATGAGATCTGGCGCCTTCTCTGAGCGGAGTAGTTGTATCAGATCGTCGCCCTGGCTCACTGCCACCACGTGGTAGCCCGCATCGCCCAGCATGAGCGTCAGCGCAAACACAATATCTGGCTCATCATCAACAACGATGATCGTCTTTGTACTGTCGCTCATGACACCTCAGCACTCCCTGGCTGGAGGTCTGAGTGACCGGAGGCGCTTTCAGAAGGGCCGACATGGCGAAGCAACGAGAGGCCGAAGTGAAATGTACTGCCCTTTCCGCCGCTACTTTCCACCCACAAACGCCCACCGTGCCGCTCCATAATGGTCTGCGCGATATAGAGGCCAATGCCCAGACCGGGATAGGTGCTAGTATCTGGATCATCCACCTGATAGAACCGCTCGAAGACGCGCTCCAGATGCTTTGGAGCGATGCCGATGCCGAAGTCCCGCACGGCGACCTCAGCCCACTCACGGTCGCTTCGCAACGTCACGAGTACCGAATCCGCCCTGGGTGAATACTTGATAGCGTTCGTGAGCAGATTGATGAGCGCCTGCCCCAGACGTTCCCGGTCGCCATAGACCTGCGCATGGGTTGCGCCCCGCAGACGCAGGGTATGCGTCTGGGTCGTTGGCTGCACCGTATCGAGCGTCTCGCGCACGAGGCCATCGAGATCGAACCACGTTTCGTGCAAGGCGAGGTAGCCAACCTGCATCTTGGAGAGATCGAGCAGATCACTAATAAGGCGTGTCTGTCGGTTAATTTGCTCCTCGATCCGGTCTAACACCAACAGCACCTGTGGGTCCGTATCAGGCTGCTTCCGCAGGCGCCGCTGCAAGACCTGTGTGAACGCCTTGAGGCTGGTGACTGGCGTTCTCAGCTCGTGGCTGGCCATGCTGATGAAAGCGTCTTTGCGCGTTTCCAGCTGCCGTTGCGCTTCTTCCGCTCGTTTGCGGTCGGTGATATCACGCAGGTGGCACTGGATGATCTCATGGCTGTTGACCTGGAAACGATTGCCGACGAATTCGATATAGCGCGCCGTTCCATTGCCAACATATATTTCCAGCGCCTCACGGCGAGCAAGACACTGCGCCTCTAGCTCTCGCCAGACTGCCTCGGCGCTCTCCTCATCAGGAAACAGGCCGATTTGTAGGAGACTCCGCCCTATCAGTTGCGCTGGTGTCGAGTCGAGCAGGTCAGCAACGACCTGATTTGCCTCGATGATGGCATGGGTAGCTGGGTCCACCACCAGAATCCCGTCGGTGGAGGCCTCGAAAAGATGGCGGTAGAGATGCTCCGAGATACGCACCCGCTCCTCGGCTGCCTTGCGTCCCACGGTTTCGCCAACGAGCGAGCTTGCTTGCTGTTGCAGCAGTGTGATGGCGCGCAGGCGTTCCTCCGGGTCAGCCAGTGCGGTGTAGCGCTCATCGGGGATCACCTGGGTATGGGTCGCGCATATCTCTCTGAATGCCTGTTCATGCGTCTCGCTCGCAAAGTCCGACATCGGATAGGCGCAGCAGAGTGAGAACGGCGGCGATGCGTCACTCTCGCGCAGCTCGTTCCACATTTCTTCCAGGCGAATAGCCGCGGCGTGGTCGCCTCCTGCCCAGAGTAGCGCCACCATCTCTCCGAAGGCGCGCACATGTCGTGGCTGAGAGTCCTTACCATGGCCGTACGCGGCCTGCGCGATGATACCGCCCACAACCAGGTTAAACGCCTCCTGGTCCAGCGAGCCTTCAGTAATGAACTGTGCCAGCGTCACGGCGGCGTCGAATGAGGTATACATGCCCTGCTCGCACGCGGCAATCATGTCTAGCCCTTCAAATGCGAGACGTTGCTCCAGGCGCTCGCGATGAGTCTCTGTGGCAATGACAACGCAGGCCTCGCCATCTGTCAAACCTTCGTAGACGAAATTGCCGATCTGCTCCACCAGAAAATCATCGTCGGCGTAGAACTGGACGGTATGTTCAGGCGCCGCTGACCATTGGCTGCGCGCTGGCGGTATATGCTTGCGCTTCACCCGCAAGGCTGGCTTAGCGGATGCGGCGGGCGCGATACCATCCTGGGCGGCGCTCCGCGTGTCGGCGGGTTTTGGTAACATTGTCATAACGTGTAGTGATTCCCTGCTACGTGCTGCCCCCTCGAAGATCCCGCGCACCGGGTGCGCCCGCTCCCACACCGCATCCCTACCGCCTGGCCAAGACACTATCGAGGTGGGTCATGAATTGCCGATAAATACCACTCTAAGCACTAGCAATATCCTTGCCACGCGCCAGCCGCTCGTTTCGACCATCGAGGAGCCGACGTAGAGCGGTTCAGGCAGCTTGGTCCTCCTAAAGTACTACTTGCTCCCTTTCGAAACACTTGCGTTGCGCGACCACGTCCTTTTTTCTCAAGCAGGCAGGTATGCGTGAACAGATGACCCTGTGCCTTGAACTACAGGCGCGGAACGCTCATCGTCACTATCTCCGCCCATGCTGTGTGAAATGGACCTCATCGACCACGAAGGAGTGCGCAACATGTCTGATCGCGGATCTCGGTTCCTCGGCAAACGGCGCCTGACGACGATTGCAATGGGTATCACTGGCCTTGTCGCGGTCTTGGCTCTCGGCGGCGTCCTGGCGTTCTATGTTACGACGGCGCACGGCTCCGGCTCTGGCGGTGGCGGCTGCGTCTCGACGACGGGACCATCCTGCACGTTCAAAGGCAATACCACATACGCTACGTTCCAGAGCGTCAGCGATGATGGCTGCATCTTCACCCAGGCGCAGGTCTCGGCGTACGACAACCTGACGCGCCCGGGACACAACGCCAGCAAGACCGTGGCCATCTACCTTTCGAAGTGGGACAACTGCAACGGTGTGCCACTGTCTGAGGCGACCAACTTTGATCCCAACACGGGCGCATCGTCGTTCACTGGAACTATCCAGTTCGGGTCGAATCTTGGGTCGGCAACCATCAATGGAACGGCGTCTATGTTTGATCCGTATTCAGGCTCAGTGCTGTACACCACGACGGTAAACCTGACCATCACAGGATACGGCCCATCCTCGAAGTACAGCGATAGTCAGCACAGCCATTCGCCTGGCTTTATCATGAACTCGCACTTCACCGGGACGAGCCGTTCGGCTGAAGTGTCTGGTACCTTCACCGATGACGCCGGAAATAACATGGCCGCACTGCCCGGACTCTACGCGGAATTGCAGTACTCGCAGGGCGGTACGGTGCAAATCTTCCCCATTAAGTGATATCTGCCACGAGCGAAGAATCAGGCATGGGCAGGACACCATCCATACCCATGCCTGATGTGCTCGAATGTCCCGCGCGCCAGTCCGGACACGCCCTCCACCACCACACCACATCCCTAACCGATACGCACATGCCGTCCTCAAGGAGTTGACATTAGCTGAAAGTATGCGATGATAGGCGAACGGTTGGCACCGAGCAACCGTCGAACATGACATTGTGGCAGCATTCTGGCATTGGGAACCCCTTCGCTTGGAAACCCTGGTGGCTGTCTGGGTCGTGCTCGAATTGTCAGTGTGTATTCACAATGGGGAGGGAAGTCCAACCATGTCTATCAGCGCGTTCCGCTTTTCGGGCAAGAGGCGATTGATAACCGTCGTCCTTGCCGCCGTTGCACTTATTGCCCTGATCGCGGTCGTAGCGTTCAACATTTTCCATACGCGAACAGCATATGGCGCGGGCGTCGGACCCGGGATCTGTTCGTCGAACGCGCCAGTTTGCACTATCAACGGAAATAGCGGCTACGCTGACTTTGGGAGTGTCAGCAGTGATGGCTGTATCACGACAGACGTTGCCCTTGAGCCAACCCAGAGTTTTTCGAATCCAGGGAGCACTACCGATCAGTTTGTGCTAGTTTTCTTCTCAAAGTATGATCAGTGCAATGACGTCCAGATCGAGCTAGGCGCCAACTTTGATCCAAACACTGGCAACTCCGTCTTCACAGGCGCCAGCCAATTTGGGAACAGCCTATCATCAGCGAGTGTGATAGGGACGGCCCCCATCTATGACGTGAACACAGGTGACCTCCTGTTCACTGCAAATATTGATGTGGCTTGGCAGGGCAATGGATCCACGTTGCATAACAACGACAATGAGCACTTCAAGTCGCCAGGTATGATTGTGACTACAAACATCCATGGCACCAGTCGGCCAGCCGTGGCATCAGGTGTTTTCACGGACGAGACGGGAACGAACGTCGCTGCCGAGCCAACGTCCACCGCCGCGCTCTTCGACTCCCATGGAAGTCAGGTCATTATCGCCAAACCATAGCAGGTGCCGTCGAACTGAAAAAGACGTGGGTGAGGAGAACCCCCTCTACCCACGTCCCGAACTGCCGCTGCCTATTGCTCCAGCGCGCCCTGGCGCACCGCATGCGCCGTCTGCTTCGAGCTGTGGCCGTTGACGACCTCGGCGACGATGCCAGCCTGCTGTTTGGCCGCGCCGACGAAGGCGAAGAACAGCGGATGCGGGCGGGTCGGGCGGCTCTTGAACTCTGGGTGGAATTGGGTCGCCAGGAACCACGGATGATCTTTCAGTTCGATGATCTCCACCAGCTTGTTGTCGGCGGAACGGCCGCTCACCTGCATGCCCTTCGCCTCAACGCGGCGGCGATACGAGTTGTTGAATTCATAGCGGTGGCGGTGGCGCTCGAAGATAATAGGCTCGCCATAGGCCGCCTCAGCCTTGCTACCTGGCGTCAGGCAGCAGACCCACTGGCCTAGCCGCATCGTGCCACCCTTATCAGATATCTGACGCTGATTGGGCATCAGATCGATCACCTTATCGGGCGAGTCGGGATCGAACTCAGCGCTATTCGCCAGATCCAATCCAAGCACGTTGCGCGCGAACTCGATGACCGCAACCTGCAATCCCAGGCACAACCCGAAGTAGGGGATACCGTGCGTTCGCGCGAATTCGACGGCTTTGATCTTGCCCTCGATGCCACGGTGGCCGAAGCCGCCCGGCACGATGACACCCGCCGCCTGCGCCAACCGCTCCTCGTGCTTCTCCCACTCCTTATCGAGCTTCTCGGAGTCCACCCAGTCAATTTGCACGTCTACCCCATGCGCCCAGCCCGCGTGCGTCAGCGACTCCGCCACTGAGAGATAGGCGTCATGCAGCGCCACATACTTGCCGACCAACGCGATGCGCACCGTCGGCTTCTCCGCCCCGATGCGCGCGACCAGGCTGCGCCACTCGCGCAGATCCGTCGGCTGCGACTGCTTCAACGCCATCTTCTCGACCAGGAAGTCGCCCAGCCCCAGATCTTCGAGCATCAGCGGCACCTCATAGATGCTGCTGGCCGTCTCGACGGGAATCACCGCGCGGCGCTCGATATTGCAGAAAAGCGCAATCTTGTCGCGGACCTCATCGGCGACGGGGAAGTCTGACCGACAAAGGATCACATCGGGCTGGATGCCCGCGCGCAACAACTCCTTGACGCTGTGCTGTGTTGGCTTG
>JAICKD010000357.1 GCA_025928125.1 Ktedonobacterales bacterium | reverse complement strand
TAAGACGATGGCACTAGAACAGCGGCCCATCCTGGTTGTGGATGATGACGACACCATCGCCACGACCCTCGAATCATTCCTCCTCGAGGAGGGATATACGGTCATGGTCGCGCACAATGGTAAGGAGGCCCTGGACCGCGCCGAGGAGTCTTCGCCAGCCGTCATCTTGCTGGATATGAAGATGCCGGTGATGGACGGTTGGGCCTTTGCCAGCGCCTATCGCCAACAGGACGGGCCGCACGCGCCGATCATCGTGATGACCGCTGCCCACGACTCGCGCCAGCGCGCCAGCGAGATCGCGGCCGATGGTTTCATCCCCAAGCCATTCGACCTGGACGAACTGCTTGCCCTCATACGCCGTTATCTCCCTGAGTGATCGCGCCACCGCAACTCACCGCCAGGAGCTGAAGAAAGCGCCGTGACCTCCCCTCCTCGGCCCTCGGCGCGCAGACCCCTACCTTCAGCCATGGGGAGAGCGTCTTCCGGTTCTTCTGTGCGGTGTGAGAATATGCGCTCGCAAGGTGCTGGAATCGCTCTCTCCTCGGGCAGAGCACTCCTTGCGGGAGGCGGGGATACCGCCTTCAGACGTCACCATGAGGGGTTGCCCTGCGGGTAGCCCAAGAATCCCTTTGCCTTAGTCAAAGCAAGGGGAGCGTTTTTAGGGAGGCATGATGAAGTATCTTCTCACGTCCGCTGGCATCAAGAACGCGAGCATCCACAACGCGCTGGTCGAGATGCTGGGCAAGCCGACCGCCGAGTGCGACGCCCTCTGCATCCCCACGGCCCTGTACGGACACCCCATGGCCGGTCCTCGCCAGGCGTGGCGGTGCATCAGCGGACAAGAAACTGGCACCCCCACGGTTGGATTGGGGTGGAAGTCCGTGGGCGTGCTGGAGCTCACCGCGCTGCCCAGCCTCGATGAGGAGCGCTGGGTCCCTCTAGTCAGAGAGACAGACGTCCTGCTGGTCGAAGGCGGCGATGCTGCGTACCTGTGCCACTGGATGCGCCAATCCGGGCTGGCGGACCTCCTGCCGTCGCTGCGCGAGACGGTCTGGGTGGGCGTGAGCGGGGGGAGCATGGTGATGACCCCCCGCATCGGAGAGGACTTCGTCACGTGGCATTCCCCGGTCGGCGCTGGCGACAAGACGCTGGGCGTGGTTCCCTTCTCGATCTTCCCGCACCTTGAGAACCCGGACCTTCCGGAGAACACCCTGGCCACCGCGGAAAAATGGGCGGCTGACATCGCGGGTCCGGCGTATGCCATCGACGACGAGACCGCCATCAAAGTCGTCGACGGCGCTGTCGAGGTCATCTCCGAGGGACAGTGGAAGCTGCTTACCCCCTAACTCCCTCATCCGCTGGGTCGGCCAGGAGCCGTTTGAGCCGGTCATGCCTCGTACACCGCCGCCGCCACGCCGCCACGCCGCCACGCCCTCGCGCGACGTACCCAAACGGGATTGGGAGCGCGAGGGCAGTCGCTCTCAGACAGCCGTCGGCATCTTTTCGTCGGGGTTCGCGCGCGTGGTCACGTGGTCACGTGGTCGCGCGAACACTCCGAAGGCGGCGCTAGCGAGCGCGGTGCAGCCCGCGACGAGAAACGCAAGCTCGGTCCCGCCGCGCGCGGCCAGACTCCCGGCGATCAGCGCGCCAAACGGGCTGGAGCCAGCAAAGATGTAGCTGTAGAGGCCAGCCACCCGCCCCTGCAAATAGGGAGGCGCCGATAACTGCACCATCGCGTTGGTGGTCGAGGTATAGATGGTATAGCAGATGCCCGTCACAATCACCAGCGCCACCACACTCAGCACCGTCCGCTGCGGCGCGAGCAGGAGCTCGCCCAGGCCAAACCCCGCCGCGCTCCCCAGCAAAATAGGCCAACTCACGCGCCCAATGGAGGCCGAGATGAGCGCGCCAGCCAACGCGCCCGCGCCGAAGCATGCGGTAATCAGACCATAGACCCTGGCGTCAGAGTGCAACGTGTCGCTGGCCACCAGGGGCAGCAATACCGAGAAGTTGATGCAGACCGTGGCGATGATAGTGAATATTCCGAGCGCAAGCCGCAGTGGGGGCGTCCGCCGGACAAAGCCTAGCCCCTCGACAACGCTGGTCCACATCGTCGTGCGCGGGCCGCGATCCTGTGACAACAGCTCGTCTACCCGCATGAGCAGCAATGCGATAATCACCGCTACATAGCTGAGCGCATCGATCGCGAAACAGACTCCCACGCCGAACGACGCGATCAGGATGCCGCCGATGCCCGGCCCCAGAATGCGCGTGGCATTTGCCAGGCTGGAATTGAGCGCGATGGCGTTGGGCAGTTCCTCGCGCCCGACCATCTGAAAGATGAACGCCTGGCGGCTCGGATTGTTGAGGACGAGCGCCAACCCGCGCATGGCGGCAATCGCGTACGCCTCCCACAAGGTGACAACGTGTGTCAGCGTCAGCACGGCGATGATCGTGCTGCAGAGCGCGAGCGCAACCTGCGTTAAGATCAGCGTGTTGCGGTGGTCCAACCGGTCGGCCAGGGCACCACCAAAGAGGCCGAGCAGCGCGTATGGGCCAAATTGCCAGAAGGCCAGCAGGCCAACGGCGAAGGCGGAGTTGGTTAACTGGAGGACGAGCCAGGCCATCGCCGCGCTCTGCAGCCAGGTGCCTACCTGTGAGAGGAATTGGCCTGAGAAATACAGCCGGTAATTATAATGATTGCGAAGACTCGTAAAGGTGCGACTGCCGAGAATACCCGCTGCCGATGCGCGCACGGAGAATCTCATGCGTCGCGCCTCACCAGCTGAGACAGCGGCTCGATGGCGGCCTCCACGGCGGCCAGCGCCTCTGGCGCGAGCGTCTCCAGGCGAGCGGCGAGCCATGCCGTCCGGCGCTCGCGCAGCGTCTTGAGCACACCCTCTCCGGCGAGCGTGAGGTTCAGCGTGACCCGGCGCCGATCATTGGGGTCACTGCGCGCGCGTTCGAGTAGGCCGCGTGCCTGGAGCTTGTCGATGTGACCCACCAGGGTCGGGGCGCTCATGTGCTCCTGAGAGGCTAGCTCGCCCAAGCCGATACCCCCGGCGCGCTGTATCGCGCCCAGCAGACTCGCCTGCGTGCTGGTTACTCCAAGCTCGTGCGCCTCGCCACGGAGATAGCGGTGGATGCGCAGCAACGCTGGCCGCAGACGGTTGGCGACCGCCAGCGCGTCGACCGCGCCCGCCGATGTCGAAGAATTGGGCATGATTGCCTCCATAACCATCGGAAATACCACGCAGGCTAGATTGGTCCACCATGGCAACGTGAGCTACGAGGCCAGATCATTCGTTAGCCTAACGATATAGTATCACAACACGATGCACGCGGGCCACATATGCAGTGGCGACGAGGGGGCCGGTCAGGATATGAGCAGCAGTCCGCCTGTCTGCACGCTCGCGCTAAGGATTCGGGGCGGGCGTCGGCTTTCGACGCAACAGGGCAAAAAGCCCCCACAGCGAGACAAGCGCCCAGACGCCTTCCAGCAGCACAAAGCCCCACTGCGCATCGAGCAGCGCGAGCGCACAGAGGGTGGCCGAGCCAGCCATATTCGGGAGCAGATACGGCCAGGAATGCTGGCCAAGCAGGCGGAACTGCGCCAGGGCAAAGGGCGTGAGGATGAGCAAGGCGCCGAAGATTTGCAGAAGGCTACTGATGGTCATAGGGATTGGACTCCTATGCGTCGTCTTTGCGGACCGGGTACGGCGCATCTCGTCCGGAGAAAGCCCAGGGCGGGCTTCTTAACCGCAGTATATCACGCCGACGGCTCTTCGGCTGGCGTTCGGCGTGATATCCGCAATGTCAGCACGGCTATGCCAGCACCGCAATGCGCGTGACGATCAGGTTGACGGCTCGGTCATCGATCACCAGGCGCGGCGAGGCATCTAGCGGCGTCGCGCTCGATACTGGCGAGACGCAATCACCCGAGGAGCAGAAGTTAACGGTATCGCCCGCCAGACCGAGGCTAAATGACTGCGCCCCACCGTGGACAACGTAGTCCGAGGTAAACAGGCCCGCGGGATACGTGCCACCGCGCGCCGTCACCAGTACTGCCCCAACGCATCCTCCCAGCGAGGGATTCCACGCGCCCTGGTGCATCGGCGTGCATTGCATCTGCGCCAGATACTGGCGGTCGCCCGCGGCGTTGAACGCCGTCAGGCCGAAGTGTCCGCCGATCTCCGCGCGCACGATCTGATAGTCCATCTCAATCGTGTAGTTGCGCGTCGTCGGCACATAGGGAATTTCGACCTGCACCGCCTGGCCGCCGGAGATCGCCAGATGCCCATCGGCAACCCGCACCGTCGCGGGCAGCGTCCAGCCGTCGGCGCCGTGCGACCAGTCGGACTGATAGACCACCCGTGGCGCGGGCGTCGCCGTAGCGCTCGGCATCGCGCCTGGATGGTTCGCCACGGCCGCATTCCCGCGTGTCACCCCCCAGACGACCCCCGCGATGATCGCCACCAGCACGACAAGCGCCCCAGCAATCGCGAGTGGACGCCGCCAGCGCGGCGCGGGCCGCTGGGTGGAGCTTCCCACGCCGGAGGCATCTGGCATCTGTTGATCAGTCAGCATGACTCTCGTCCTTGCTCACTCATGGTCATCCTTGCTTCCTGTCATC
>JAICKD010000385.1 GCA_025928125.1 Ktedonobacterales bacterium | reverse complement strand
CCCAGGCATACCCAGCGCCATATCACCACATCAGGCCGGACCTTAAGCCCAGCATCACGAAGTTCTCTGCGCGAACGCATCACATCGTCACGGAGGGAAGCATGGCTACCACCACCTCACCTGTCGAAAGCAGTCCTGCCGAGAATCCGAGCCCCGCATGGCACATACTCACTATCGCGGAGGCTCTGCGCCAGCAGGGCGTCGATGCCGCGACGGGCTTGAGCGCGGCGGAGGCTGAGGCGCGCCTCAAGAAATATGGCCCGAATGCGTTCACGGCAGAGAAGAAAGAATCCGGCTTGCGCGCCTTCCTGCGCCAGTACCAGGATCCCATGCAGATCCTCCTGCTGGTGGCTACCATCGCCTGCCTCTTCATCAAGGAATGGGGTACGGCGCTCTTGCTGGTGGCGCTCACCCTCTTGAATGCGTTCATGGGGCTGAGCCAGGAAGGCAAAGCGGAGGCGAGCGTCGCCGCTTTGCAAAAGATGATGATCGTCAAATCGAAGGTGCGGCGCGGCGGACAGGTGATCGAGATTCCGGCGGAGCAGATCGTCCCTGGCGACATTATCCTGCTCGAGGCGGGCGACCGCGTGACAGCTGACGGCCGGATCGTTCGGGCGGCGACGCTGGAGATCGGCGAGTCCGCGCTTACCGGGGAAAGCGCGCCTGTCCCCAAGGAAGTCGCCCCCGTTGACAAAGCCGACACACCCCTGGCCGACCGTGTCGATATGGCCTACATGAATACCGAAGTGACGCGTGGCGCCGGGGACATTGTGGTGACCGCCACCGGCATGTCAACCGAAGTCGGCCACATCTCAGGGATGCTGCAAACGACGACCATCGAGCAGACCCCACTCACCAAACAACTCAATACCCTTACCAATCAGATCGTCGTGATCGCCCTGGTGGCGCTGGCGCTTTTCCTCGCGCTCGGCTACTTCCGTAATGGTCAGGACGTGAACGCGCTCTTGCTGGCCGGCGTGGCGTTCGCCATCTCCGCGATTCCAACTGGCCTGCCCGCGGTCGTCACGTACCTGCTGGCCCACGGCACGACAGCCCTGGCAAAAATTGGCGCCATCGTCAAGCGCCTACGCTCGGTCGAGACGCTCGGCGCGACCTCCGCCATCAACACCGATAAGACGGGTACGCTCACCCTCAACCAGATGACCGCCGCCGAGATGGTGACCCCTGGCCAGCGCTATACCGTCACCGGTGGCGGCTACTCCACCAGCGGCCAGATCACGCGTGTCGGCGGCAAGGCGAGCATCGAGCTCGAACCCTACCTGCTGCCGATGGCGCTGGCCTCTGACGCGGTGGCGAAAGATGGCGAACTGGTTGGCGACCCCACCGAGGGCGCGCTCGTGGTGCTGGCGGCCAAGGGAGGTATCGACGCCGTCACGACCCGCCAGGAATATCCGCGCGTGGCCGAGGTGCCGTTCGACGCCGCCTATAAACTGATGGCCACCTTCCACAAAATGAAAGGGGATGATGGTCGCGAGGTCATCCGCTGCTTCGTGAAAGGCGCTCCAGACCAGTTGCTGGCCCGCTCCTCCCAGAGCCTGGACGCCCAGCAACGCGCGGTACCAATTGACACCGTGCGCGCCGAGTATATCGCGAACAACGAGCGGCTTGGCAAACAGGGCCTGCGCGTCATGGCCGTCGCGCGCCGCGACCTCGATCCAGCCTCGTTCGATCCTTCCAGCGACCTGCTGGCGCAGGTGAACGACCTGACCATGCTGGCGCTCATCGGCATCGTCGATCCGCCACGCGCCGAGGCAAAAGCATCGATTGCAAAGGCGCGGTCCGCTGGCATCCAGGTGCGCATGATTACCGGCGACCACGCCGTCACCGCCGGAGCCATCGCCCAACAGTTGGGCATTCCCGGCCGGGCAATCAGTGGGGCGGACTTCGCCGCCATGAGCGACGAGGAGGCGCTGCGTCAGGTGGACGAAATCGGCGTCATCGCGCGTGTCACGCCAGAGCACAAAGTCAGGCTGGTCGAGATCCTGAAAAAGGCGCACAAGATCGTGGCAATGACCGGCGACGGCGTCAACGACGCGCCCGCGCTGAAGAAGGCCGACATCGGCGTCGCGATGGGAATCACCGGCACCGATGTCGCCAAAGAGGCGGCGGTGATGATCCTCACCGACGACAACTTCGCCACCATCATCCGGGCTGTGGAGAGCGGGCGCGCGCTCTACGACAACCTGATGAAGTACATCCGCTTCCAGATGGGGTCGCTGTTCGCGTTCATCATCACCTTCCTGGGCGCGGCGCTGTTCGACATCCTTGCGGGCGTTCCGTTCCTGCCGTTGCAGGTGCTCTGGATCAACTTTACGATTGACGTCCTGCTCTCCGTCGGTCTTGGCCTTGGCAACCCGACGCCCGGCCTCATGCGGCGGCGGCCACGCAAAGCTGGCGCGCAGATCCTCCCCGCCCGACTCTTCGCCCGCCTGGTTATCGTCGGACTGGTCCTTGGTATCTGCACGCTCGGCGTGATGCAGTGGGCGATTGTCAGCGCGCACTTGAGCACGACGGTCGCGCACACGATGGGCATGACTGTCTTCTCGCTGGCCAGCATCTTCTATGCGCTGGAGACGAACGACGAGTTACGCTCGGTATTCAGCCATGAGACGCTGCGGAGCACCCGGTTGCTACAGACCTGCGGCTGGTCGCTGTTGGCGATTTTCCTAGTAGTGGCGCCCGATTTCATGAACCGGCTCTTCCAGACATCCAGCCTCAACATCGGCCAGTGGGTCATCTGCATCGTCGTCGGCTCGGTGATCCTCTGGGTGATAGAGATCGCCAAGATCTTTCGGCGGCGCGCGGCGGCAACATCCCCAGCCGCCGCCGAAACGCACGACGCTGAGGAGCAGGCGGCTTGAGCCGCGATGGATGCGGCGAATGCGACGGGTAAGAGGAGCGCATGGAAAGGTGGTAGATGATGTCGAAGGTCAAAGAACAGGAGCACCCGCAGGTCGCCGAGGACGCAAAATCTGCCCAAACTGCCCAGACTGCCCAGAAACCCGGCAAAGGGAAGTTGAAGCGAAAGGCGTACGAGAAAGAGATGGCGAAGCTCCATGTCGAGCTCGTGAAATTGCAGCGCTGGGTGCAACACGAGGGGCTGCGGGTCGTCATCGTGTTCGAGGGGCGCGACGCGGCGGGCAAGGGCGGCACAATCAAGCGCATCAGAGAACGGGTTAGCCCGCGCGTCTTTCGGCATGTGGCGCTGCCCAAGCCAACCGAGCGCGAGAAGACCGAGATCTACTTCCAACGCTACATGGCGCATTTCCCGGCGGCGGGTGAGGTCGTCATCTTCGACCGCAGCTGGTATAACCGGGCTGGCGTCGAGCATGTGATGGGCTTCTGCACCGACAAGCAATATGAGGAGTTCCTCAAGAACACCCCTGACATCGAGCGCCTCATCATCGAGCAGGGCATCATTCTGATCAAGTACTGGCTTGAGGTCAGCGAGGAAGAGCAGGACCGCCGCTTCAAGGCCAGGATTGGCGACGGCAGAAAGATCTGGAAGCTCAGCCCGATGGATATCGAGTCGCACCGTCGCTGGTACGACTACTCGCGCGCCAGGGATGCTATGTTCGAGGCGACCGATACACTTGTTTCGCCGTGGTATGTCGTCAACGCGAACGTGAAGAGGCGCGCGCGCCTGAACTGTATCGCACACCTGTTGAGCTTGATTCCCTACAAGGATCTCCCGCAGGAAGAGATCAAACTCGGCAAGCCGCACCATCGCAACGGCTATAAATCGCCGGATCGGGCCTATCACCTGGTCCCTGAAGTCTATTAATCAGCGGCGATCATGGGAGTAGGCCAGCTTCGCGGCCTGAAGGCCGCGGCTAATTTCCCTCCGTGCTCCCGTTTCGCTGAGAGCGTTCGGACTAAAAAGTAAAAGTCCACATTGCTGGTAAGCCTCTCCCCTTTGGGAGAGTGAGCATGCTCCCTCACGGGGTTAGTTCAAGACTCGCCTTTTGCTCCCGCTTTTGGGGCGAGGTCTACATCGTGCGCCTGACATATGCTGCTCGTGATGACGCGGAGGCCATAACGCAGACAGGCGCTTTTCAGGCATCATCACCGATCCGGTCTATGAGCGTATAGGCCCGCATGCCAGATATGCGAGTGCGTGCTGTGAAAAGAAACGAGGGAAGCAAATGGATACGTCGATGAACGCTGCGGCGCAATCACAGACCGCGGAGACCCGCCAGGCAGCGCAGGAGCTGAGCAAGTGGTGGTGGGGGTGGCTCGTCAGTGGAACCCTGTGGATTCTCGCGTCGATTGTCATTCTGCAGTTCAGGAATAGCTCGATTACGCTCTTCGGCATCGTAATCGGCATCATGTT
>JAICKD010000773.1 GCA_025928125.1 Ktedonobacterales bacterium | reverse complement strand
CAGCATGGGCATGCAAAAGACGCCCAGCCGCCCGCGTTTGACGCCAGCGCGACGGATACGCGGAACCGCATTGGCAGGCGCAAGATGTACGAATATCGGCATAGGCAGACCAATCTCCTGGGTATCCAGTTAAATATCTGGCGCTTGCAAGCCTTGCAGGCCAAGCGCCAGGGAGAGTTCTCCGCCGTGGTGCAGATCGTGTTTGAGCACGTTCCAGACGACCCAGCTGCGCGAGAGTTCATAGTGATTGCCGCGCCAATCGTGCGGAAACGTCTGCCGCATATCGTCCGGCGTCCAGCGGTCGAGCAGGTTTGCGACGTAGCGCCAGCTACGGTCCAGACCGCTCACTAACGCGGCGACATCAGTGGTCAGCGCACCGGGATCGTTCCATCGGTGTAGCGTGTCCAGCTCCTCGCCTGTTTCGCCAATAAAGTCGCCTAGCCAGAACGCCCGACCCGCTATGATATGCGCGACGATCTCGCCAATAGAGCGCTGGCCCGGCGCTGACCGAAGCGCCACCTGTTCCGCCGTCAGCGGCGTAATCGCCTCGCGGATGTGATCGAAGTATTCGCGCCACAGGTCGTAGAACGTCACCAGCGTGAAGTCTTTCGCCACTTCCTGCTCCTTGAATCAACACCTGCATACTTACCACACACTGTACCATGCTGTCCGTGTGGCTGGTTGCGGCAGAGGCCACAATCACTGGTCATGCGCGACACGAATCGGCCATCCTTGGTACACTGGACGCCGAGCGCCTTATACTCATATCACGGTCGGATATACCTCGCTCAGTATCGGAGTTCTCCGCATGTCGCTGCCCCAGGCCTTGCTGCTTTTTGGCATCGCGCTCGTCGCCGGGGCGCAGAACTCCGTGGCGGGTGGCGGCAGCTTTCTGACGGTCCCTGTGCTGATCTTTACCGGCGTCCTCCCCAAGCAGGCCAACGCGACCAATACGCTCGCCCTCTGGCCGGGGACGGTGGCGAGCATTCCGCCCTACCGCGATGCGCTCGATACCGAACGGCTGACGCTGATCGTGCTGAGCGCCGTCAGCGTGATTGGCGGCATCCTCGGCGCGTTGGTCCTGCTGAAGACACCGCAGGACGCCTTTCTGCGTGTTCTGCCGTTTCTGCTGCTGGGCGCGACGATTCTCTTCGCTGTCGGTGGCCCACTGACCAGGCTGCTGCGGCGCTCTGGCAAGGCGCATGGCCCGCGCTGGCTCGCGCTGACGTGGGTCTCGCTGGTGCAGTTCGTCGTCGCGCTCTACGGCGGATTCTTTGGCGGTGGTATCGGCATCCTGATGCTGGCGACGCTGAGCCTGATGGGCATGCGCAACATCCACACGATGAACGCGCTCAAGGTGGTGTTGGCAAGCTGCATCAATTTCGTCGCCATGCTGACGTTCATCTTCGCGGGGCTGGTGGAATGGCCGCAGGCGCTGGTGATGATGGTCGGGGCGATCATCGGCGGCTGGGGCGGCGCGTCGGTGGCGCGCAAGATCGACGGGCGCTACATCCGCATCTATGTCATCGTCGTCGGGCTGGCGATGTCGCTCGTGCTCTTTCTCCACGCCCGCCAAACCAGCTAGCCTCCCAGCAGCTTCGCCAGCGCGATGCACAGCACCATCAGGGCGAACGAGCCGCCGCCGACCAGTATCGCGGCCCGGCCTGGAGTGAACCAGTTGAACGTCCAGCCTTTCGGGTAGATCATGAAGGGAAAGTTGAGCGACCAGGGAGGGCCAAGCCGCGGCAATCGTAGCCCTTCTTCCTCTTCATGCATCCGCCCTCCACCGCCATGCATCTGTTTCCCCCGGCGAACGTGGCGCTCCTTGTGATGGCGATGATGCCGTGGCGCATCGTCCGACATAGCGCTTCCTCTCCGAAAATTCCTCGCTGGCGATGTCGTCTGCCTGCCGCGCCGTCATTGTAACACTGGTTGCGCCTGGGATGTTGTCACTGACACTGGGGCCACCGCCCCCTCCCCTAACCCCTCCCCCTAAAGGGAAGGGGAACCAGAACCAGAGGATGCGTTTCTGGCATTCTGGCTCCCCTCCCCGACGCAGGCTGGAGACCGGGGCTGGGGGAGAGGGTCTGGGCCAACAACCT
>JAICKD010000292.1 GCA_025928125.1 Ktedonobacterales bacterium | reverse complement strand
CTCTCCGGGTGGCTGAGCGAGCACAATACATTCATCAGCGCGGCGGGACACGACTTTCTCCGCCTGCATAAGATAACAGCCGTGCTGGCGACGATTGTCTTTCTGGTGCTGTTTCTGGCGCGATTTGTGTGGCTCTTGTCGCGCCTGGTCGCCTGGCTGCGACTGGCCTTCCCAAAGTCGGGCAGGCTTGCCAATATCCAGGTCTGGCTGGCTG
This sequence comes from Ktedonobacterales bacterium, assembly GCA_025928125.1. Lineage (GTDB taxonomy): Bacteria > Chloroflexota > Ktedonobacteria > Ktedonobacterales > JADMIN01 > DAHUXT01. The sequence goes on along the minus strand of JAICKD010000292.1, from coordinate 5,090 downwards.
AGAAGCTGCCACAGGCCTATGTCTCGCGGCTGCCACGTGGCGCCGTCGTCGCCTATCTGTTGCTGGCTTTCATTGGTGTTGGTCTGCTACTTGCCACGGGGTATCTTGGCGAGGCGCTGGTCTATCGTTTTGGCATTGGGGTCTATAGCTCGGGCGCGCTGCTACCCTAGCGGCCATTCCAGATGTACGCGCACATGACAAGCAATCTCACGTCAGGGTGTGGTCGAGCCGCCGTAGCGATGCCAATAGTGTCGTCTGCCGCGCGCGAGGCAGTTCCATAAAGATGCTCTCGATCAGATGTTCCTGTGCGGGCAGCGCCTCCGCACGAACGCCCTTGCCCTTCTCCGTCAGATAGAGATGGTTGGCGCGCCCTTCCTGTTGACGGACCAGCAGGCCGCGCTCCTCCATCCGGTCAAGCAGCTGGCAGACGTTGCCTTTCGTCACAAGCAATCGATCAGCAAGCTGTTGCTGTGTCAATCCCTCGGCGCTGCCTACCTGCACGAGTACATCGAACTGCGCCACCGAAAGATCCCACTGGCGCAACAGATCGACCGTGGCCCGGTCCACCTTCTGAAACACGCGCGCCAGACGCAACCACGCTGGGATGGCAATTGATCGACCGCTCATATTTCCTGCCTTTTCGCGCTGCTCTATAGTTCTTTAGATCGCCCATTCTCGGACAATGAATACACTCTATCATTCTTATACAGTTTACAACTAAACCAATTTGTGCGTCAAGCGGCATAACACTGATATTGACAGACGTTGCGCCGTGTGTATACAGTATACGGCGGCCTGCCGAACGCCATTCGGGAATGGTTGGCCGTGTTGCATGGCGTGCGTCATTGCATGTAAGATAGAATATCCGCCAAACGTCATGAATCGCGGGAGCGGAAGGGATGCGCGCTTACGCCTGGCGGTGCAATATCCTTCCGTTCCTTCTTGTGTGCCAACATGTATGCCAATGTGTGCGCACCCGACGCCTGAAAACAGCGCGCCTCTCGCACCGGCAACCGGCAATATGAGGTCATTCGCTATGCCAATACGCAAAATTCTTACGATGGACTATCCCGTCTTACGCGCGAAGGCCAAGAAGGTGTCGCGCTTCGATCCCTGGCTCGAACGGCTGGTGCAGGATATGTGGGAAACAATGCGCGATGCGCCCGGCGTCGGGCTAGCCGCGCCTCAGATCGGCGAATCGGTGCGGTTGCTGGTCGCGGAGTATACCGATGAGTCGCGCAATGAGCATCATAAGGTTGCGCTCGTCAATCCAGAAATCGTCAAGGCGAGTGACGACGAGGAGTTGGGTACAGAGGGCTGTCTGAGCATCCCGGGTTACGTCGGCGACAATGTGCCACGGGCGCTGGCAGTCAGCGTCAAAGCGCGCGACCCGAAGGGCAAAGAGGTCCGCGTCAAGGCCGAAGGGTGGTGGGCGCGCATTCTGCAGCATGAGATCGACCACCTCAATGGCGTCCTCTACATCGACCTGATCGACCCGAAAGACGTGCGCGAAGTCACTGAAGACGAAGTCGTCGATGAGGGCGAGGTGCTCGAACGCACGTCATCTGGCAAGGGCAGCAAGGTCGAGAAACGCGGACGAAATAACGCCAAAGACGCCAAAGACGGTAAGAAAAGTGCAACGGTTCGCGGCGATGTCGGCGAAGCGGCGGGAGGCTCCAGATGAGTAGCGCCGTGGGCAAGTACCATATCTGGACCGTGGGTTGCCAGATGAATATGGCCGATACGCAGCGCGTCTCTGGCATTCTCGAAAACCTTGGCTGGGAAGAGTCGCCGACAATGGACGGCGCGAACCTGGTGGTGCTCAACACGTGCAGCGTGCGCGAGCAACCGGAGAAGCGCGCGCACGGGCAACTCTCGCTGCTGAAACACGCCAAGCGCCACCGCGCTGATCTGCTGGTTGCGATGATGGGCTGCATGGTGGGCAACTCGCGCCAGGTTGAGGACATGAAGCAGCGCTATCCGGTCGTTGATCTTTTCTTCAAGGTCGAGCAGGCCGAAATTCTGCCGCATTTTCTGGACGAGCGCTGGACACCGCTTGCGGGCGAAGGCTGCGTGGATGTCGCCGATATGGGCGCGCCACGCACCATTGGCGTCTCAGGGCCGCTGCCCATGCTTCAGATGGAGCAGGGACTGCCCGACGCCCCGATGGAGATCCCAGTCGCCGATGGGCATGTTACGAGCATGGCGGGCGCGGCAGGCGCGATGGCCAGCAACTTCCGCCCCGGCTCGCGTGAACTACATTACCCCACCGCTGGCGAGACCGGCGTGAAGTCGCGCACTCCGACGGCATGGCTTCCGGTCATCCTGGGGTGCAACAAGGTGTGCTCCTACTGCATCGTACCCTCGCGCCGGGGCCGCGAACGCAGCCGCCCGGCGGCTGAGCTGCTCGACGAGGCGCGCACGCTGACCGAGGCTGGCGCGCGCGAGCTGACGTTGCTGGGCCAGACCGTGGAGGCCTACGGGCTGGACCGGCCCGATGAGGGAGATCTGGGCGACCTGATGGAGCGGCTGAGCGAGATCGATACCTTGCGGCGCATTCGCTTCATGACCTCCTACCCACCGCATATGACCGACAAGATGATTCACCAGATGGCGGCATTGCCCAAGGTCTGCGAGCACGTCAATATTCCGGTGCAGCACGGTGACGATGGGATGCTGGCGCGCATGCGCCGGGGCTATACGCTCGCGGAATATCGCACGCTGATTGGCAAGTTGCGCGCGTGGTGGCCGGACGTCTCGCTCTCGACCGATATCATTGTCGGCTTCTGTGGCGAGACCGACGAGGAGTTCCAACATACTCTCGATCTGCTCGAAGAGGTCCGCTTCGATGTGGTGCATGTCGCGATGTATTCGCCACGTCCCGGCACACTCTCCTTCAAGTGGGAGGATGATGTGCCGATGGAGGTCAAGCGCGCGCGACTGCATGCCATTGAGGCGATGCAGGAACGGATCGCGCTGGAATCGAACGCGCCGTATGTGGGGCGCGATGAAGAGGTGTTGATCGAATCGCATCAGGTGGCTGGCGGCCATCATCAGTGGCGTGGCCGGACGCGGACGAATAAGCTTGTTTTCCTGCCCGCCAGCAGGCCCGGCGCGCGCGCGGATGATGGCAGCGTAGCAGGTGATGTGAAGCCAGGTGACCTGGTGATGGTCCATATTGATCGCGCAACGGCATGGTCATTGCAAGGGCAACGCGCGATACAGTAGAATACCGCGTTGAAATCGCATGTAACGAGGATAACGAGGAGACCCGCCATGTGGGCGCGGATCGCCTCGCAGGAGGTAATGGAGTCGATGAGTCAAGCCGCGTATCAGCCGGAGGAGCGGGAGCGCAGGCGCCGTCAGCTGACTGACCAGGCCGTTCAGATGGCGCGTGACAGCCGCTGGGAAGAGGCCGTCGCCACCAATCGCGAGCTGCTGACTGTCCTTCCGCACGATTCGAGCGCCTTGAATCGTCTGGGCAAGGCGCTCAGCGAGTTGGGCCAGTATAGCGAAGCCAAGCGCGCGTACACGGAGGCCCTTGAGCAGGACCCCAGCAACAACATTGCGCGCAAGAACCTGGAGCGCATCTCATCGCTGAGCGATGAAGAGCCGACCGATGGGCGTCATCCCGTCGAGCGGATCGATCCGCGCCTCTTCATCGAAGAGACGGGCAAAACCGGATTTACGGTGCTGGTGGATCTGGCGCCGCGTCGCGAGATCATCGCGCGATTCTCAGCGGGCGATCAGGTCTACCTTGTGCCAGAGGGCAACATCCTGTACGTGACAAACGCCGCCGATGAGCGACTTGGGCGGATCGAGCCGCGTCTGGCGAACCGCCTCATCAAGTTTATGCGGGGTGGCAACAAGTACGCTGCGGGCATAGCGGACCTCAGCGAGTCTGAGATTCGTTTGATTATTCGAGAGACTTTCCAGCATCCGAGTCAGTTTGGAAAAGTCAGCTTCCCCGCGCATGGCGCGAATGAGACGATTCGGGCCTATACCAAAGATTCCATGGTCCGCCGCGATGTCGATGACGACGAAGACTTTAGCGACGACAACGACTATGGTGACGATGGTGATGAGGAAGAGTCCGATGACTCTGGTGAAGTAGAGTTCGAGGAGCCTGAGTTCAGCTCACACGACGAGGAGCGGTAGCGCCACGCATCACCGCGAGTGCGGTGAGAGTGTATGGGATCCAAAGAAAGGGAAACGGACACTTTGAATAAGACCAAGCGAGTAGCCTGGCACAAACACCTGAAGAAGGCAAAGAAGCACCACGAAAAAGCGCGCGCGCAGGCAGCGCAGGCCACCAGCCAGCGCCAGACGACTCCGCGCCGGTAATCCTATGACAGCGATTGCGCCATCCACACGGTTGCGGACTGGTGGGTGGCGCATCGTCGTTTTCCGCAGCCAGTTTGAGAAGGTGAGCGTGCGCCAATGAATCGTCGTGAACCTGTCACCGTACGCGAGACGCTGACGCTCTTGCGGCGCTGGCGGGCGCAACTCATCGCGGGAGAACGTGGTCTGGGGCGGACCGTCACCTGGGCCAGCATCATGCGCGCGCGAACCCCAGCGTTCGAGGGATTCCAGGGTGGCGAGCTGGCGCTGCTCTCGCTGACAACGCTCCATTCGCTGCGCTCCCAACTGGTCGCGCCCTCGCTGCCTGAGGTCGTGGACGAAGTCATCGGGATGGGCGCGTCGGCCATTGCCGTCTCTGGGCTGGAAGATCAGGCGGTATCAGGCTCGGCGGACGCGCGGGAGCGCGACGAAGCATGCCAGCGCGCCGAACGGATGGGCATTCCGTTGATAGCACTTCCCACTGGAGTCTCGCTGGCGGCCATCGAGCGCGAGGTCATCACGCATGTTGTGGCGCAGCGCGACTCGCCACAATCGCCAGCGGATACGTTCGCCGCAGTCGCCGGGTGGCGGGCGAGCCTGCGCGACGAGGCGCTAGACGCGTTGCTGACTGGCACCTATGCGGGCGAGGCGTCGATGCTGTCGCGGGCAAGTCAGCTAGGCCACGATCTGCGGCTGCCCCATGTGGTGATCTGGATCATGCTCGCGCCGTTCGCCGGAGACGGAGAAGT
>JAICKD010000676.1 GCA_025928125.1 Ktedonobacterales bacterium | reverse complement strand
CTCGGCGGATGCGCCTGCTGCTGCCGCTGCTCTGGCTCTATCAGAAGTCGGGCGCGCGTCGGCTGGTGCGGAGCCGCTGGCTGCAACGGGTGATTCCCGCGCGCCTGCTGGCGATGGAGGCGGTATTGCCGCCGGTACGGCTGCGGCGACGGTCGGCGCTCTCGTTCGCGCTCACCACCGATGCGCCCGATGCGCCCGGCGCTACGAAGCGCACACGGGTCGGAGTGCTGCTGGGCTGCGTGCAGCGCGTCTTTTTCGACGAGGTCAATGCGGCGACGGTGCGCGTGCTAGCCGCCGAGGGCTACGAGGTCGTGCCGGTCGCGCATCAGGGCTGCTGCGGCGCGCTCTCCGTCCATGCCGGACGTGAGGACGAGGGGCTGCGCTATGCTCGGCGGCTGATCGACGCCTTCGAGGAGGCGCGGGTGGACGCCATCGCGGTCAATGTGGCGGGCTGTGGCTCGACGCTGAAGGAATACGGCCACCTGCTGCGCGACGACCCCGCCTATGCCGAGCGGGCGAGGGCATTCTCCGCAAAGGTGCGCGACATCTCGGAGTTGCTGGCTAGCCAGCCACCGCGCGCCCCCCGTCACCCTATCGCGGCGCGGGTCGCCTATCACGACGCCTGCCATCTGCGCCACGGCCAGGGCATCACGCGTCAGCCGCGCGAACTGCTCCGCCAGATTCCGCGGCTTGAGGTCGCCGAGCCAGCCGAGGCGGATATCTGCTGCGGCAGCGCGGGCATCTACAATCTGGTCGCGCCAGAGCCAGCGGCAGAGCTGGGACGGCGCAAGGCGGCCAACATCCTGGCGACGAAACCGGATGCGCTGGTGGCGGCCAACCCCGGCTGTCTCCTACAGATTGCCTCCTCGCTGGCGGGGGAGGGCCATCCGCTGCCCACATTCCACCCGATTGAGTTGCTCGACGCCTCGATTCGCGGCGTCCCGCTGCCTGGTATAGGTGATGTGAAATAATGTATTGTGGTGCTAATGATCCACAGAAGAACCTATTGAGGAGAAGAATATGGCTGAACCATCGGTTCTTGATGAAGACACCATTCTGCGCACCATAAGAGAATGGCCGCGCGAGCAACAAGTGCATCTGGCGCGTATGATCCTCGATCCGGGGCTGGCCACGCTTGACCCTCAAACTGGGCGTCCCTACGTTACCTCCGAGGAGTTACGCGGCATCGGCGCTGGCAACAATCCTCCACCGACGGATGAAGATATCGAGCGCTGGCGGATGGAAAAATATGGCGAGTAGTTCCACGATTTCACCAGCGCCTGTGCGAGCGCTCATTGATACCAACGTTGTAATAGATTGGTTGCTCAACCGTAAGCCATGGTCAGACGAGGCGAAACCGTTGTGGGATGCTCGTAACTCTGGCCAGGTTGTGTGCTATCTACCTGCATCTGTGCTTACCGATATTTTCTATATCATCAGAAGACAAGCCGACATATCAAGCGCATTTTCGGCTTTGGATCGAGTCTTTGCCGCCTTTGGTCTGTTCTCGGTGGATGCCCCCTTACTGCTGCAAGCGCGTGCATTGCCAGGTAACGATTTTGAAGACAACGTGCAGATAGCTTGCGCGGCTAATGCCTCATTAGACTTGATTGTCACACGCAATCCATCTGACTTCCGCCACACTTCTGTGACGGTTATCGAACCACCTCAGATAATTTCATACATCTAAACGTAGCCTGCTTTATCTCATTCAACAACCGAGAAGGGGATAACCGTGCAATCGGTAGATACACACACGCGGAAGAGATCATCCCGCGTGCTCTCGCGGGCGATGCGATTCGGCTGGCCGGTGCTTGTGCTGCTGGCCGTTCTCTGGTTTCCGTTCGATTGGCTAGCCACCGTCTGGCCCGCGTTTGGTGTGCCTTTCCGCGAGGTCTTTCGCAATGCCCACGATCATTTCGTCGGGCATACCATTTTCTTTTTCCTGATTGGATTCCTCGTGTTGGCGGCGCTTCCTGCCTTGCGCCGCAAGCCGCAGTGGTATTTTCCAGGGCTGGTGTTGGTAGCCCTCATGCAGGAGACGATTCAGGCGTTCTTTCGTGGCGAGCTACCCATCTTCACCGACTTCAACGCCTTCTTGGGCGACGCGCTGGGGGGCTTGTGCGCGTTCGCCCTCTGGCTGCTCGTGGGCCTGATTCAACGCTGGATGCAGCGCACCGCGAGTCGCCGGGCGTAGTGCGTGCATCCGCTATTTGTCCGCATATGCCACGAAGCCTGCCCTAGAGCGGCTGCGCAAGGCTGCTTCGTAGCTCAGCATCGACGGCACGGCCCTGGCGGACGATGATCTCCGGGAGCGCCTCGACATCCGCGATGGTCGTGTGGAAGTTGACGATGCAGGCGCGCAGCAGAAAGCGCCCATCCAGCACCGCATTCGAGACGAAGACCTCACCACCCTGCTGCAGCCGTTCCACAAGCGCTGTATTCAGGCGGTCGAGATAGGCCTCTGTAGTCTGCGTTCCCGGTGTGAGATCGGCTGGCACGAAGCGGAAAGTGGCGATACTGAGCTGCCGCGTGAACAGCGCCAACTCAGGGGTCTCCGCGATGCGCCGGGCTAGCGTCTCGGTCAGCGCGATGT
>JAICKD010000687.1 GCA_025928125.1 Ktedonobacterales bacterium | reverse complement strand
GCGATGACGCCCGAATGACGCTGAGCAGACAGGGTATGGAGCACGCAGACCAGCCCACCCTGGATTTGGCGTCTCATGTCGCAGATTCGACTACGGATTGTCGGCGAGAGCGTGATCGAGCTAGGCAGCAAGCGGATCACGCCGACCTCGCCGCAGATGTTCGCACTCCTGCTATTTCTCGGCATAGAGTGCGACCGAGAAGTGCCTCGGGCACAGCTCATGGATCTGCTGTATCCTGCCAGCCAACCCAGTGGCGATTCGTCGCACCGGCTCCGGCAGTTGCTCTACAAACTGCGCGGGCTGGGGGCGCCGTTCGTTTTTGGTGAGGGAACGGTCAGGCTCGAGGGGAAGCACGTACGGAATGAGGTGACGGAGCTGCTCAGTGCCAGCTGGGAGGTCCGTCGGGAGCAGATCGCGCGCGGCTTCGAGGTGTTACCACTCTACGTGCCGCCGTCTAACTCGTCGTTGAGTGCTTGGGCCGAGCAGCTGCGAGAGAAGCTGCACAGCGCACTACGACAGCAATTGACTCGAGACATTGAACTCGCTCGCCAAAAAGCGGACTGGCGGTATCTCGAAGCCATCGCTCGTCGGACGTTAGAGCTGGATCCTCTCAACGAGTCAGCGGTCCTCGCGCTTGCGGAGGCAGCGGGTGGTATCGTTGTAGAAGAGTGCATGCGGCCACGGTTGCATGTGCTTCCGAAAGAGCGTCAGGAGATGACGGCGATGCTCAGGCTGACGCGCGCGCGATTCGGTCGCACCGGGCCAATCGTTGCGATGCATGCGGGCGCGCGCAACGGTCAAGCCAAACGCTGGCCAACGCGCCACTTCGCCGCATTAGCGGACCAACTCGCCGAAGAACTGGATGCGCTTGTCGTGGTCACGGGCGCGCCCAATGAGGCGCCGCTCGCGCGCGAAATTGCCCGCACCGCGCGACATCCTCTCCTCAATATTAGCGGGAAGACAACACTCCCACAACTGATCGCAATCCTAGCCGAGAGCGACGTGCTGGTGACAGGTGACAGTGGACCGATGCACATTGCGTGTGCCGTCGAAACGCCAGTTGTGGTGATGCACGGCCCAACCGATCCCGCGCTCAGCGGACCATCCTCGCCAGATGCTATCATCCTGCGCCACAAGCTCTGGTGCTCGCCTTGTTACGATGCCAGCTCCACGGCAGAGTGCCGCTTTGGCAATCCCATCTGCATGAAAGCGATTGCGCCGCGCATGGTCTTCGCTGCGGTTCGCAAGCAATTGCTGGCGCATGGGTCGCTCACACACCAGGATGCTGATAACATAGGCGAGCGGTCGGCTCAATTACTTCCCTGAGACAATCGACGGCCGGGCGTCTGCGACTTCTGAGTTGCGTATCCCCACTGGGCGGCTGAAATTGCCAATCGTCACGTCTGGCAACTCGCGCCGCAATGTTTCTACCAGTGTACGCATGCCGAGCGGTCGCCCATTGGGCCTGGCGACACGCGGCCAGAGCACTTCAGGATCGATATTGAGGTTGCGCAGTTGCACCAGCTGAACACCCGTCTCGCGCAAAAAGATGACGAGCGCGGCGATTTCATCCTCACAGTCGATCAGGCCGGGGAAACAGAGCAGATTGATCGAGCTATAGACACCTGCATCGCGCGCCAGGACCAGTGACTTCTTGACATGCTCGAAGGTATAGCCGATGGGCCGATAGTAGGCGTCATAGGTCTCGCGGCGCGCGGAGATGGTGCTGGCGCGCAGGCTATCCAGCCCGGCCGCATAGAGCTTCGCCAATGAGTGCGGATTGCTGGCGTTGGTATTGATATTGAGCGTACCACGCTGTGTGCGCGCCCGCACGCCACGAATTGCGCGCTCGATCAGCTTGAATTGCAGGAGTGGCTCGCCCTCGCATCCCTGGCCAAAGCTGAAGATACCATCCTCGGCCGTCTCCAGGTGCGCCACGGCAGCGTCAATGATCTCTTGCTCAGTCGGCGTGAAGGTCAGGCGATCCTGTGGCGAGACAAGACCCTCTTCCTCCTGCTTCGAGATACAGCCCACGCAACGGGCATTGCAACCCGCTGACACGGCGCACGCTGCCTCCCAGCGGCCAAAGAACAGATTGCTGGCCGTTGGGCAGCGATAGTCGAGCGCACAGTGGGCGTGGTGGGCCAGCAGCCGATTCTCTGGCTCGGCGGCCAGTCGCCGACGTACCAGCGATTCGAGGCGATGAGCATCATAGTTGCGCGCCAGCCAGCGCTCTGGGTTATCGGTGCGCACCGCCGCCACATAGAGACGCCCCTGCCAGCCAGCAACGGCGGTATAGCCAAAGAACGGCAACGGCTCGGCGCCAGGAGGCGCCTCATAGCCCGGCAGCCTGACACGAGTATAGCCAATCGGCAGCAGCGCCGCGAGCGCCCAGCCGCGTTCTGCGCTCACCACTTGACGGTCACCACGCTCATCGTGTCCCACGGCGAGGCGCTCCGGCATCATGCTGAGCGTGGCTCCATCGGGCAGGGGAATCAGGTCGCTGCGCTCAAGCGGAATACCATCATAATCCAGGGCGCGCAACGAGCG
>JAICKD010000580.1 GCA_025928125.1 Ktedonobacterales bacterium | reverse complement strand
GGCCGGTCAGCGAGCGTACGTCACCCTGGCGGATCATCAGCGAGGCTCGTTGCGGGCTGGCGCCGGGCCAGAAACCCAGTTCCGCCCGCTGGCTGACGCCGGGCATCAGCAGTTCGGGGAATGGTCTGCCGGGATACTCAAATTGCACAATCAGGGCAGTCCGCCTGGTGGAGTAGCCGCGCAACCAGTTGTATTGGGCCTTGCCGTGCAATGGGTCGCTCTCCTGCGTCTCGACCCATTGGCCGAGGAACGCCCAGTCATCGCTGATACGTTCGCCTTGGGTCTCCAGATCAACGGCGTTGTAATTCCAGCCGACAAGATGGCGCACGTCTTCGTGTAGCGCCGGATCAAGCTCATCTAACCGGGCAAACGCCTTCGTTATGAGCGCCACGCGGCCCAGATCGCCGAGTAGCTTATCCGGCCAGTCGGATGCGGAGCCGGGAAGCGTCGCCATCGTCCGCAGCCGTCCGGCGATGCCTGGCGCCTGCGCGTCGGTCATGCGCGCCGCCTGAATCTCCCAGAAGGTCTCCGGCTGGGTTTCCACGGCGGCCAGTCCGTTGCGCATCAGGTCATCGAGCCAGAGATTCAGGCCATCGATACCATCGGCGACCAGCTTCTCGCGTTTCTCGGCGCGTTTCGCTTTGCCCTTCTCGCGCGCCTGCTCTTTGGCGGAGGCCTCTTCGGGTGAGAGCGTCGTCTCGGCGGTGTGCTTTTCCTCGCGAGTGTGGCGCTTGGTGAGCCAATCAGCCACCCAGGATGGCGGCTCCGTCTCGGCCACGTCACTTGCCTTGGCGGCGAAGATAAGCATTAGGCCAAGCCCATGCTTGCAGGGAAACTTGCGGCTGGGACAGCTACATTTGACACTGAGCGTCGCCAGGTCTACCTCTACCTTATAAGGATCTTTGCCGCTGCCCTGGCATTCGCCCCAGAGGGCGTCAGGATTGCGGCCAAGCGTCTTCCACTGGCGGGTATTGGCGAGCTTGCGTCCCGCGGCGGCGGACGCGCTATCCGGCGCGAGGGCAAGCGCCTGTTCGCTGGTAAATGGCATCGTCTCCTCCTCCCCCCGCTGCCGCCAGATGGTTCATTCTGGACACCAGTCTATTCCCTGGCGACCAGACAGAAGCGGTCAGCGCTCCCCACACGGAGACATGACGAATTCGGCTCTCCTTCGACCCTCTCGCATGGGTAACAGGAGTAAGAGCGAGCGTCAATCGTCCCATGATATCGCCACGAGGGCCAATGCGCAACGAGCAAAAAGCGAGCACGCCCTGAACTCGGCAAAATAGCTGAGCGGGCGTGCTGGTGGGTCGGTACTGGCGCGGATGGTTGGCAATGGCTGGCGACTAAAGTCGCGCCTATGGGCCTGTGGCCGCAAAGCCCGCCTGCGCGGGCTGGCCAGGCCTAATCCGTAGCCATCTGCCGCATTGCTCGCCTAAGCCCTCCCCTCGCAGGGGAGGGTGGCCGAAGGCCGGGAGAGGTCTCTCGCCAGGGAAGAACCTCACCCCCAGTCCCTCTCCTCCGAGGAGAGGGGAGTACGTGCGCGTCGCCACCGGCAGAATGCTTGCACGGTCCCTCCCCTTCGAGGGGAGGGTGGCCGAAGGCCGGGAGAGGTCTGCCCTACATTGTCGTCAGAATCACTGGGCCGCTGTCGGTGATGGCGAGGGTATGCTCGAACTGTGCCGAGCGTTTGCCATCGGCGGTGCTGACCTTCCAGCCGTCCTCACCCAGCCTGGTATCGGCGGTTCCTTCGTTGAGCATCGGCTCGATGGTGAAGACCATGCCGGAGCGAATCTCGGGGCCAGTGCCTACCTTGCCGACGTGAGTGACGAACGGGTCTTCGTGCAGCGAGCGCCCGACGCCATGGCCGCCATACTCGCGCACAACGCCGTAGCCTTCACCCTCAGCATACTTCTGGATGGCGGCGCCGATATCGCCGATGCGTCCGCCCGGCTGCGCTGCCGCGATGCCAAGCTCCAGGCTGTGCTTCGTCGCTGCGAGCAGGCGCTCTGCCTTTTCATCGGGCTGGCCGACGGCGAAGGTAACGCAGGAATCGCCGACCCAGCCGCGATAGATGACGCCGATGTCGATGCCGATGATATCGCCATCCTCGAGTATCTGATGCGTGCTGGGGATGCCGTGACAGATGACATCGTTGATAGCAACGCAGATGGTGGCTGGGAAGGCGGGACGCACCAGCCGCCCGCGATTGCTAATCGCGCCGTAGCCCTTGTAGATAGGCATCGCGCCATGCCCACGAATGAACTTCTCGGCGATGCTATCCAGTTCGCCGGTGGAGACGCCGGGCTTGACGTGCGGGCGCAGCTCTTCGTACGTCTCGGCGACGAGGCGACCCGCCGCGCGCAACTTTTCGATCTGGTCAGGTGATTTGAGCAAAATAGCCATATGACAGTCGCCTTTGCGGTCTGATGTATTGACCCATGTTTAATGATGCGTTGTCGCTCACGGCAATGCACTGGGCTCAGTATACAATCTTACGGGAGGCGCCAGCCCTACGCCTGGATCGGCGCGAGCGCAAGGACGCGCAACGGGCTGCCGGAGCCGCCAACGATCTTGAGCGGCGCGGCGATGACCACGGCCCCGGTTGCAGGCAACTGATCGAGGTTGATCAGGCTTGTGATCCCGAATTTGCCCGCGCCGTGCATCGTCGTATGGTTGGGGAATGGCGGATTGAAGCCCCCGGCCTGCCCAGCGTCCGTCCCGACAGTTTCCACGCCAACGCCCAGCACATCGCGCTCGTGGGCGAGGAACTCGGAGCACTCCTTCGAGAATGCTGGCGAATGGGCACCGTCCTCACGCACGTTCAGGAAGTCCTCGCGGCTCGTGCGCTTGCTCCAGCCGGTGCGCAGCAGCACCCACGCTCCCGCCGGGATGCGCCCATGCTCCGCCTCCCACTGCTGGACGCGCTCCGGCGTCAGCAGGAAGTCGAGGTCCTGCTCCACGTCCGCCGTCACGTCGATGACACAGGCGGGGCCGATGAACCGGCGTGGCGGGATGGTGTCGGTGGCGTTCTCAGG